>JBNNDZ010000510.1:0-4141 GCA_050285865.1 Puniceicoccales bacterium | reverse complement strand
ACCCTCGGTGTTCCCGTGCTTGGCATTTGCTACGGTGTTCAGCTGATGGGCAAACTGCTCGGCGGAGAAGTCGCCCGTAGTGAACGCCGTGAGTATGGACGTGGTGAAATGACCGTCGTTAAGAAGGGCGGCCTGCTTAAGAAGCTGCCAAAGACTCTTCAGGTCTGGAATTCCCACGGCGATAAGCTCACCAAGTTGCCCGATGGCTTTGAGGCAATTGCCTATACTGAAAACAGTGAAAATGCCGTCATCGCGGACGAATCGCGCGGCTTCTACGGCATTCAATTTCACCCCGAGGTGCACCACACGGACCGCGGTATCGACATCCTCAAAAACTTCCTGTTCGGCGTTTGCAAGTGCCGTGACGACTGGAAGATGGCCAACTACATCGAGATGGCCACGGAGGACATTCGCAAGCAAGTGGGCGACAAGCGCGTCATTCTCGGCCTCAGTGGTGGCGTGGATTCCTCCGTTGCGGCAGCCCTTATCCACCGTGCGATTGGGGACCAATTGACCTGCGTTTTCGTCGATAACGGCTTGCTACGACTCAAGGAGCGTAAGCGGGTGGAAGACGTTTTCCGCGGCCACTTCAAGGTCGACTTACGTGTCATTAAGGCGGGCAAAACTTTCCTCAAAGCGCTGAAGGGCGTTACCGATCCGGAGAAGAAGCGCAAGATCATCGGGAAGAAATTCATCGATGTCTTTGAAGACACGATCAAGGGCATTGGTGAAGTGGACTTCCTTGCACAGGGCACGCTTTACCCGGATGTCATCGAGAGTGTCGCGATTGACGGCAACCCGGCAGCACTGATTAAGAGCCACCATAACGTCGGTGGCCTGCCCAAGCGCATGCGTCTGAAGCTCCTCGAGCCGCTCCGCGAGCTCTTCAAGGACGAGGTCCGCAAGCTGGGCGAAGAACTTGGATTGCCCAAGGAAATGATCTGGCGCCACCCGTTCCCGGGGCCCGGCCTCGGCGTCCGCGTGATGGGCGAGATCAAGAAGAAGTATTTGGACATCTTGCGTCAGGCCGACGCGATTTTGCTCGAAGAAATGAAGCGCACCGGGTTCTATGACAAGACCTGGCAGGCCTTCTGTGTCTTTCTGCCCGTCCGCACGGTAGGCGTCATGGGCGACGAGCGCACTTACGACTTTGTCGTCGCGCTGCGTGTGGTGGAAAGCCAAGACGCGATGACGGCGGACTGGGCACACATCCCGCACGATGTCCTGGGCCTGATCTCAAACCGCATCATCAATGAGGTCGAAGGCGTGAACCGCGTCGTGCTCGACATCAGTTCCAAGCCGCCGAGCACCATCGAGTGGGAGTAATCCCATTTTTGATTGCGGATTGGGGATTGCGGACTGCGGATTGATCGGCCGATGTGACCTTATTGATCGGCCGTAGTTCGTTCGATCACGATCAATGTTTGGCTGTTTTCTCTGGTGAGGCCGCCGATCACTACGGCGTGCTGGATGCAGATGTCGCTGATAGTTTCGTTGGTAGAAAAAATTGGATTGTAATGGCTCGGCGCATTGGGGAACGGGACCCAGGAGTTGAGACGCACGTGTCTAAATGTCGCTTTGATGCAGGCGATCTGGTTGTGTTCATCTTCTTTTTCCACCGAAGCGAACACGCCGACGCGGCGCTCTTCGGTTTCGAGGATTTCACCCGTTTCGCTGACTTTCGCCGGATAGTGAACCAAATGCGTTTCGTCCAGTTGCCAGAGGTTTTCGTCGATTTTCTCCAAGTCGGCAAAGGCGCGGAGGGTAACGCCGTCTTGGCCGATTACGGCGAGCAACTCTTTCACGGCCTTTGGTTTATCACTCATGCCGGAACCCGTTTGCGGGTCCATCCAGCCGAATCCCAGCTCATCCAGCTTTTGCTTCGTGATTTCGATTTGGTAAATGCGGTAACCTTCGCCGTGGGCGAGGGGCGCGAAGCAAAGCAGGGCAAGCAGGAGAAGGCGGATCATTGGGATGTGGACTCTGGGTTTTCGGTTGATTCGGCGGGGGCATCGAACTCGCTGACGAGTTCCTCTTCTTCGTCGTCGAAAATCTCGGCATCTTCGGGCGTTTCGATGCGTTTTTGGCAGCGGATGTCGGTGTAGTTTGCCTCCTGCTCGATGAAGAGCTTTTTCAGGCGGGTGAGCTCGAGTACGGCGAGGAAGGTCGCGACGAGCTTGTTGACGCCGTAGGGCTGGCCTTCAAATAGCTCGGAGAACAGGAAGTCATCGCGCGTTTCGATGGTTTCCAGGATGAATTCCATGCGGTCGGCGACGGAAACCTGTTCGTCTTGAATCTCGCCTTTGACGATGTTTTCCGCGAGGCGGCGCAGGACGAGATTGAACGAATTCCACAGCTCGATTTTGTCCGTCGGCTTGAGTGGCCGGGCTTCTTTCTGGTCCGACGATTCCTTGTAAAAGCGGGGCAGGAGGTCCTGCTGTTGTTCGACCAAATCCTGAAGCTGATAGGCGGCTTCCTTGAACTTCTTGTATTCGAGCAGCTGCTGGACGAGTTCCCAGCGTGGGTCGATGTCGTCGTCCTCCTCGGTAGCCTGTTTGATCTGCTCGTTGGTGGGCAGGAGCATGCGGCTCTTGATATACATGAGCGTCGCGGCCATGACAAAAAAGTCGCCCGCGACCTCCAGATTGAGCTGCTCCATCGAATGCAACACGTCGAGGTATTGCCGCGTCACGCGCTCGATGGGGATGTCGTAAATATCGATCTCGTTCTTGCGGATCAGGAACAGGAGCAGGTCCAGCGGGCCTTCGAACACCGGCAAGCTAATCGCCAGTTCGCTGCGATTCTGCGGCGCAAGGGCATCTTCGGGCGGTTGTTCGGCGGTTTCCATTAGACGAATTTATTTAACCACGGATGACACGGATGGACACGGATAATTTAAGTAACAGGAAGATCGGGAAGAGCGGGAAATAGATAAACAATCATGCTCGTTTTCCGTTCTTCCCGATCTTCCTGTTTAAAATTCACGCACTTCGCGATCAGTGTCTATCAGTGTTATCAGTGGTTTTGCTCTCACGCGTTAGTAAGTTAGCAGGCGGACGCGGACTTTGGCCTGAACACCGTTTTCACGGGTGGCACCCTGGATGTAGCCGAGTTGGAGGGCGACGTCCCATGAGTTCGCAAAGCGAGTTTGCCAGCTGTAATATTGTTCGGCGAGTTCGCCCAGCTCGGCGTCCACACGCCATTCCGCACTGATCATGTTACGCTCGTTGATACGGTAATCCGTGCCGACGAGGTATTGATTGATTGTGGCCCCGGGCACGTCGCGGACGAGATTGGTGCCGGCATAAACGCTCCATTCCTCGCCATCGACAATGCGCGTGCGGGTGTCGACTTCTTCAATGGTGGGCGAATTCGGATCGATGCGCAGGAATACTTCGGAAGTGAACCAGTAAGCCGGGCGGACCTTGAACTCGGTGTAAATGTCGGAGGCAAAGCTCTGGCCCTTACGGTAAAACGGGCGGTAGGGCGGATTGAAAATGAACTCGTTGGGGCGCTCGTCAAAATGCAGTTCGTGGTAGACGTTGAACTCGGCAAGGTTGTAGGAGCCGTAGCCCTTGGCGCGGGTTTGAATGGCGTTTTCAAAGCCGTAGCGGAGGGTGTTCTCGGCGTATAGGTCGTCGATGTTGCGCTTGTTGGCGAGGCCGAGGGGTTCCATGTAGGTTTGGAACGGCGAGCGTACGTCGATGGGCGGGATGATCGTATTACCCGACTGCGCAGCCGGAATGTAGCGATACTGCACAATGGGGCGGAAGACGTGGCGCAGGCCGTCAATGCCCCAGAATTCATCTTTCAGATCCCACAGGCCCGTGGCGAGGACTTCAATATCGACCCCGACTTCGCCCAAGACACGTGTGTAGGAGCTGTCGCGGTAGTAGGCCTCCCAATAGTTCGTGACCATGGCACCAGCGACCGGAGTGGCCGTCAGCCAGTCAGTGATCTGGGTGGGGCGCGACCACCCGTAATAGGTGTTCAGGCGGTTGGACTCGGTTTGCTTGAAACGGCCCAAGGGCGATTTCTCCGTTAGCAATACGAAGCTGGCGTCGAACCGCTGGTAAACGCCCGTCTCGAACATCTCGGTCGGGAGCAGGTTGAAACTGACTTCCGGCAGGCGCTGGGCAAC
>JBNNDZ010000509.1:0-6257 GCA_050285865.1 Puniceicoccales bacterium | reverse complement strand
TAGGGTAATCGTGTCGTCCGAAGCACCAACGCCGATCGCGTTGATGGTCTCGATCTCGCCGTCTTCTTCGCCTTCGCTTTGCCACTGGATATCGAGCTCGAGCAGGGCGGCGGCGGCGTCCACCACCTTTTCGACCGATGGCAGCATGGCGAGTTGGTTCGCCAAATTAAACGGGGCGAAGGAGTCGGGTCGGGTCACACGTCGCATGGCAACGGGCGTGTCAGCGGTCTCCGCGATGCGGGCGCAGATTTCCGCGCCAACCCCGGCAAATTGATTGTCCTCATGCGCGACGACGAGGCGGCCCGTTTTCCGGGCAGACTTGAGCACGGCGGCTTCGTCCCACGGGGAAATGGAGCGCAGGTCGAGCACTTCCGCCGAGACGCCGAGTGTGTCGAGCAGGCGTGCGGCCTCCTCGCAAATCGGGGCGGTGTTGCCCCAGCCGACGAGGGTCACGTTGCTGCCTTCGCGGCGTTGCCGTGCGCGGCCAACGGGCACCCAGTGCGACGGGATGTCGGTGCTGGTCTGCCGGGTGGCGTCGTTGATCAGATTTTTCGGGTAAAAGAAAACCGTGGGCCGGGGAGAGCGGAGGGCGGCATTGAGCAGTCCGGCGGCATCGCCCGCCGTGGAGGGCATCACGATGTCCACCCCCGGCGAATGTGCCAGAATGGACTCAAAGGTCTGCGTGTGGAACGGACCAGTGCCGCCACGGTAACCGCCGCAGGATACCATCAGCACAACCGGGCAGCGCCATTCGCCGCAGGTGCGCCAGAACATCGACGCGAGCTCGTTGTGGTAGAGGTTCTGGATCAGCGGGAGGAAGTCGGCAAACTGGATGAACGCGACCGGGCGTGCGCCGGCGAGGGCTTGCCCGATGGTGAGCCCCATGATGCTGCATTCGGCCAGTGGCGAGTTGAGCACGCGGCCGGGGAATTTTGTGGAAAGCGTTTTGGTGACGCCAAACACGTCGCCCTTGGGGTCCTCGATGTCTTCACCGTAAAGGCGGACAGCGGGATTGTTTTCCAGAGCGTTTTTAAGCGCGTCGCGAATGGCGTCGCGCATGGCGACGGTTTCGCCTTCGCTGGGCGTGCTTGCCGGACCCGCGTATTCGTCGCGGTTCAGGTAATCGGCCTCAAAGGGTTCGCGGGCTTCCAGACACGGCGCGGGGGCAGCTGTCTGGCGGGATTTTTCCGCCTCGGCTTTGGCCTCTTCGCGGCATTCTTCAACAATCTGGTCCAGTGCGGATGAGTCCGCACCGAGCTCGATCAATGCCTCACGCAGATGCGTGATTGGGTCGCGGCACTCGGCGTTGTGGGCCAGTGTTTTGGCGTCGCGGTAGATGCTTTGATCGTCCGCATTGGAATGGCTACCGAGGCGCTCGACACGCATCAGGGCAATCGCGGGGCCGCGGCTGGTGCGGATGTTGTGCACCAGCGAACCAAAGGCTTCGCGGCAGGCGAGGGGATCGGTGCCGTCGATGCGGTTGATTGGCAGACCGAGGAAGTCCGCCGCCTCGCCATCGGGGCGGGAAAAGAAGGTGTTGCCGGTGGTCTTCGTCGACAGCGCGTAGCCGTTGTCCTGCACGAGGAACAGCACGGGCAGGTTCGAACGGATGGCCTCGGAAACGGCTTCGTAGAAGTCGCCCTGCTGGGCACCGCCGTCGCCAATGGCGCAGTAAACCAGTGGAGCGCCTTCGGCGTCCTTGATCTGGCTGGCTACTCCGACAGCGGGTAGGAGATTGTTGCCGACGGAGACCGGCATCGAAAGCATGTTCAGCGCGCGGCTGGACTGCATGACGTTCATCTGGCGCCCCTGCGAGCAGGAGGCCGCGTTGGCGAGCAACGCATCGAAAAACGCCCGTGGAGCCATGCCCCGGGCGAGCATCAGTGCGCGGTCGCGGTAATGGCACGCCAGCCAGTCATCGCCAGTCAGGAATTCCGCCAGCGCCGCGGTGGCCTCGTGGCCAGCGCTGGCGATGTGGAACTGGCCCTCGCCCCGGGCAATGATGGCCCGTTCGACGGTCTCGATTTCACGCGAAAGCGTGACCGTGCGAAACAGGCGCATGCCCGATTCGAGGATATTCGCGGAGTCCAATGCGGTGGACGCCGCGTCGGTTTTGGAAGCTTCGTGGATGTGTGGGTTCCCTGTGGATTGACTCATCGCGTCGCTTGTCCGGACCGATTAGCTAGACGGATTGCTTGCCGCTGCGGCGATTGCGGAAGTTCCGGTTACGGCGTGGGTGGCCGCCCTTGCCGCCCTTGTTGCGGGCACGTTTGCCGCCGTTGGGCTTACCGCCGGTGTGGCGCTTTTGAGCAAGGGATTCGTGGTGAAACTCGTGGTCTGCATGAACCGGGATCTCTTGGTTAATTAGCTTCTCGATGGCGCGCAGATCACCCAGCTCTTCGCCGGTGCAAAAGGAGAGCGCCATGCCGGTGGCTCCGCCGCGGGCCGTGCGGCCAATGCGGTGCACGTAGGATTCCGGCTCGTTTGGAAGGTCGTAGTTGATGACCAGCGTGATGTCCTTCACGTCGATGCCGCGGGCGGCAACGTCGGTGGCAACGAGCACGCTGCTGCGGCCCTTACGGAAGTTTTCCAGGGCACGTTGACGCGCATTCTGGCTCTTGTTACCGTGGATTGATTCGGCCTTCACGTCGTAGTTCTTGAGCTGCTTGCAGAGGCGGTCAGCGCCATGCTTAGTGCGGCTGAAAACGAGGGTGAGGTGGCGGCCTTCCTTGGTGGACTGGTCGGTGAGCAGTGAGCCCAGCAGGTCGAGCTTGTTGTCGCGTTCGATGAAGCACATGCGGTGGTCGATGGCGTCGGCGGTCTGCTTTTCCGGTGCAATGCGCACCTCAGCCGGGTCGTCGAGGATTTCACTCGCCAGGCGTGTGATGGCCGACGAGAAGGTGGCCGAGAAGAACAGCGACTGACGCTTGGCGGGCAGCTTCGAGACGATCTTGCGGATGTCGTGGATGAAGCCCATGTCGAGCATGCGATCGGCTTCGTCGAGGACGAAGAATTCAACTTGATCGAAGTCGAAATGGCCTTGCTGGTAAAGGTCGAGCAGGCGGCCGGGCGTCGCAATCAGGACGTCCACCCCGCGTCGCATGGCGCGGATCTGCGGGCCGGCGCTGACGCCGCCATAGATGAGCGTGGTCGAGAGGCGCAGGTGCTTGCCGTAGTCATCGAAGCTCTTGCCAACCTGCACCGCGAGTTCGCGGGTGGGGGTCAGCACGAGGGCACGCATGCGGTGCTTCATCAGCGGGCCGGGGCGCTCGTGCAAATGGTTAAGAATCGGCAGCGCGAAGGCGGCGGTTTTACCGGTGCCGGTCTGGGCCGAGCCCAGCAGGTCACGGCCTTCCAGCAGGTGTGGAATGGCCATGGCTTGAATCGGCGACGGCGTCGTGTATTGCTTTTCGCGCAATGCGCGTTGCAGGGGCGACGCCAACGGCAACGCCTCGAAGGATTGAGAGGAACTCATAGGTCTGTGTGTGCCCGCAGGGCCAATAAGGCCGGGTGAAGTGGCGGGCGTTTCGATGATCTTGGATTGTGGCCTAAAACAATCACTCATCGATGGAGACCGGTTCAGGAGCCTAAGCCGCTTCGGGCAATATTATGCGAACATTTCGCAAGGCTGGTGGGACAAATGACGAGAATTGCTGACAATGCAAGCGGAATTCCGCTTTATTTTACAACTCGGTAACCTGCTTTTTGCGTGAACGACGGTAAAAGAACAGCCCGGACATACCGCCACCGATCACCATGAGCGCCCATGTCGTCGGCTCGGGAACCGCTTCGCCAAGGCCGTCGATCTGGTAGACGTTGCCGTTGGTGCTGCTGATGTAGGCCATGTGGCTGTTGGGGTCCAGGGCAATGCCGGACATGCCGGAGATGCCCAGTGCACCGACATCGACGTCGGTGATGAAATTTCCATTGGGGTTGAGGATGCGGATCGTGTTTTGCGAACTGCTGACCAAGACCAGGAAGCCACCGGGCTCGACGGCAACATCGCTGTAGTAGGCATCCCAATCGGGGCCAACGGAGAAGTTATCAACCTGCGTGCCATCGTTGATGTTAAAGCGGATGATTACGTCGTTTGACCAGTCCATCGCGACGAGTTCGTTGCGGATTGGATCGTAGCTACCACCAGTTAATTGACCAATGTGTTCCTGCAACTGGAGTGTCGCTAAGACTGCACCGGTGTCCTTATTGATGGCGAACAACATTTGCGGATCGCGTTCGCCATTGGTGACCAGTAGGGTGTTGGCAGGGACACTGACCCCATTGATGATGGTCGCGACGCTGGTGAAATCGTAGTCGGAATCGTTGGTCGAAAGTCCCGGGTGCAGAATCGTGTCTACAAATTGCCCGCCGGGTGTGTATTCCCGGATACTTGCATCGAAGCTTGGGTGGATGAATAAGTTGCCACTAACCGGGTCAAACGCGATTCCGTTCAAGGCACCCCGAGCAGGGTTGAACGTATTAACGAGCGTGACGCCAAAGCATGTGCTTGCTGCAAGTGTGGCGGCAATCATGTAGCAGAACCCGCGTAAGTGGGAAGTCATAGGCCATTATCATGTCAGAAAACCCGTACGGCTCAAGCAAATAGAGCTAGGGAAAATACGGGTTTGAGGTTGAGCCTGATCGAATTCGCGATTGAATGTCAGGTAGCCGTTTAACCTACGCACTACCCGATGCACTACCGACGATTTGGACGAACCGAAATTTCAATGCCTGTCATCACGGCGGGCGGAATGCGCTTTCAGCAGGCTTGGGACGATATTCCGGAAGAACAAATCAAAGCCGAGGAGCAGGCACGTATTGAGTCGACGATTCATCGCGCGCTCGAGTTGGGGATTAACCATATCGAAACTGCGCGTGGCTATGGCAGCTCGGAGTTTCAACTGAGCAAGGTGCTCAAGGATATTCCCCGGGAAAAATATATCCTCCAAAGCAAAGTGACGCCCAATGGCGATCCCAAGAAATTCGAGGAAGTGCTCCAGCAGACGTTTGCGCGGCTCGGATGTGAGTATTTGGATCTGTTCAGTTTTCATGGCATCAATTTGCCCGAACACATCGATTGGATTATCCGCCCGGGTGGCTGTATGGAGGTCGCGCGCCGATGGCAAAAAGAAGGCCGCATCCGCCATGTCGGCTTCTCGACACATGGTACCTGTAAGACCATCACCCAGGCCATCGAGACGGGCGAGTTCGACTACGTGAACCTGCACTGGTATTTCATTAACCAGACGAACTGGGCCGCCATCGAGGCGGCAAACCGGCACGACATGGGCGTGTTCATCATTAGCCCCAATGACAAGGGCGGGAAGCTTTATGAACCGCCCCAGAAACTGGTCGATCTCTGTGCGCCCCTGACGCCGATGGCCTTCAACTCGCTCTTTTGCCTGCGGCGTCCCGAAGTGCACACGCTGAGTGTGGGGGCCTCGAAGCCAGCGGAGTATGACCCGCAGATCGAGGCGCTGCGTCACTATGATAACATCGATGCCACCATCGCGCCGATTGAAGAGCGCATCCGTGAGGCGATGGTGGACGCGCTCGGGGCTGACTGGTGGCCGCGCTACCTGGAGGGCTTGCCGACCTGGGACGAGGCACCGGGCGAGATCAATCTACCTTACATTCTCCGCCTCTGGAGTCTCGCCAAGGGGCTCGATATGCACGAATACGGCAAATATCGCTACAATATGATCGGTGAGGCGAATCACTGGATGGCGGGTAACAAGGCGGATGAATTCGACGAGGCCGCCGTTCTGCAGGCGCTGAATGGCCATCCACACGCTGCCCGCATCCCAGGCATTCTCCGCGAGGCTCACACAATGTTTGGCGGCATGCCCGGCAAGCGTTTATCGAGTGCGTAGGCTTAACAGGACCGCTCCATGAAAAGTGCTCTAGTATTCTTCTTAGCTTTCATTCCCTTGTTCGCGTTAGCGAGTAATGAAATCGTAGGTGAATGGAGCAATGAATTCACAGATAAGGGATTACGCCAAGTATGGCATTTTCGCGATGACCACACCATCATTAGGCAATACTACATTGGAACCAATGAAGGAATGTCATGGTATTTCATGGTCGGCAAATGGTCTTACGATGATGCCAGGAAGGAAGGTCTAAAATATTATACATTCCATTGGGAAACGGGGCTGAGAGGCGGAGCTCATTTTGAATCCGTGGACGGGATTTCCTGCTTAATTGTTTCCCATGGAGATATTGTGGGTTTTGGTCTCCGGCCGGTCGAAAAATCGGAT
>JBNNDZ010000508.1:0-7789 GCA_050285865.1 Puniceicoccales bacterium | reverse complement strand
ACGCTCTTCCGATCTATGGTGCGCTTCCAACAGGGCCAGGTCATCGTCGAACCCGGCAATGTCATTACGCCGGAACAGGTGGAGGCGGTTGCCGCCTATCGCCAGCAACTGAGCACCAGCAAGGAAATCGGCTGGGGACTCGACAGCACCCTCGTCCAACGCTCGTTGATGACGATTGTCCTGATGGTCTGCGGCATTTTGTTCATGGAGACGGTGTTCTCGCTTTCGGGCCGCTCAAACCGCCGGTTCGGGCTCATTGCGACAGTGCTCATCGTCAACCTGCTCCTTCTCCGTGTAATCCAGCAACTGGGCGAAGCGCCGATGTTTGGGGCCAACGCCAGCCTCATGGCTCTACTGCCCTTCGGAGCCCCGGTCGCCGTGGGTGCCATTACGATGGCCATCATGGTCGGCACCCGCCCGGCCGCCCTCATGTCCTTGTCAGTCAGCGCCTTGCACTCACTGATGTGGGGCGGCTCCATCGACATGTTCCTCGTCTCCTTCCTCGGTGGCATGGTTGCGATTCATTACGCACGGGACATTCGCTTACGTGGTAAATTGATGCGGGCGGCGCTGACCTCGGGCCTAGCCGTGGCACTGGTCGCCGCATTCATGGGCTTCCTCAACGAGTTGGCCCCGATCACCGTGGGGCAACAGGTTCTAACGTCCATCGGCGCGGGCTTGGTGACGGGTATCATCGTGATTGGCCTGCTGCCCATCATGGAACACATTTTCAAATACACAACCGACATTACCCTGCTCGAATTGACGGATTTTAACCACCCGCTGCTGCGCAAACTTCAGATGGAGGCCCCGGGCACCTACCACCACTCACTGATGGTGGCCAACCTCGCCGAACGTGCCGCCAATGAAGTCGGTGCCAACGCGCTGCTTTGCCGCGCAACGAGCCTCTTCCACGACATTGGGAAAACGGTTAAGCCGGAATACTTCACGGAAAACCAACACGAGGGCTACAACCCGCACGACGAGCTGACGCCCGCCATGTCGGCGCTCATCATCAAAAGCCACGTCAAAGAAGGTGTCGACCTGGCCAAGCAGAATAAATTGCCCGAGGTCTTCGTGGACGTCATTCGCCAGCACCACGGCACAACACTCATCAAGTATTTCTTCAACAAGGCGCAGAACCGGCAGCAACAAACCGTCCTGCCACTGCAGTCCGGCATCTCCAATCCGCCTTTCGATGGCCGGGACGAGGTGGACGAGAGCACTTTCCGCTACGAAGGGCCCAAACCGCAATTCCTCGAAAGCGCGATTATCTTCTTTGCCGATGCCGTCGAGGCCGCCTCACGGAGCTTGAAGAAAGTCACCCCGCAAAGCGTGGAAGAACTCGTCGACAGCATCTTTTCGCAGCGCCTGGACGACGGCCAACTGGATAACGCGCCGATGACCGTGCAGCAAATCCGCAAGGTCCGCGACAGCTTCTGCTTCACCCTGCTAAACATGCTGCACAGCCGCGTGCAGTATCCCAAGGACGACAGCAACGCCAAGCGCAAGCGCGGCCAGAGCGCCGCCCCCGTCCCCATGTCCGAAGAGAAAACGTCGTCCAATGCCCAACCGAATCCTACAGGTAAACGCACAGCCGTATAACGGCCTCACCTTCGACGAAGCCCAGCTCGAACGCTTCATTGCGACGCTGGACGCCCTTCCGGACTGGACCGCGCCCGACGGCGAGTTGTCCCTCGTTTTCCTAACCGACGACGAGTTGGCCAAAATCCACGACGATTTCCTCGACGACCCTTCCCCGACGGACGTCATTACCTTTCCCGGCGACTCGGAAATGGACTTTGCGGGCGAGATCTGCGTCAGCGTGGACCGCGCGTTATCGGAAGCCCCGGCGCAAGGCTGGACTTTTTCTGAGGAGCTTGCGCTCTACCTGCTCCATGGCTGGCTCCACCTCGCCGGTCTGGACGACTTGGACGACGACTCCCGCGCCGACATGCGCGCCGCCGAGCAACGCTGCCTCACCGCTCTCCGCGACGCCAACGCCATCCCTGCATTTTCGGTGAACAAAGCATAGCCGCGAGCGCCACAGCCCCATTCCGCGCCACGCCAACCCTTCATCACACCAACACTTCGCGGCTGCACCACTTCACAAGCCTTGACACCCTGCCCCGGTTAGCGCCTAGTATGCGGGTTCTGCTCCATGGGAAGGAAAATCCTCATTGTCGATGATGATACCGACTTCAACCAGCTACTGACAGACATCTTCAGTCAGGCCAGCTATGAGGTTGATTCTTGTGAGGACCCGGAAGCGGCGTTCGAAAAGTTCAAAGCCGGCGATTACGATCTCGTCGTAACGGACCAGAAAATGCCCGGGCTGACCGGCGAGGAGCTTATCCGCCTGCTGAAACAGCACCGTCCGGACACTCCGATCATCATGGTATCCGGCTACTTGGACAACGATACCATTCGTAGCCTGATTCGTGAAGGTGTAGGCGGCGTGTTCCTCAAGCCGCTCAATGTCTTCTCCCTGCTCAAGCGCACATCCACGCTTATCGAGGAGCGCGAAGCCGGCCTGCGCCGCGAAGGCATGGGCGATGACGAAGAAGAAGAAGCGTTCCACCACAATTTGCCGTTCCGCTTTGAAATGTTTCCGGCCAAGGATCGGCTTTCGCGCGATTTTGCCCAAAAACTCTACGACATTTCGGACTTCAAGGCGAACCTGGTGCTCGTGACCCCACGAGGCACCGACCTGGCCGCACTCACCGAGGACTTCAACGGTTTCGATAGCCAGCAGGCCGAACACTACTGCCTGCTTGACCGCTCTGAAATCAACGAAAACTCGCTCGGGCACCTACTCGACGAGGCCGCAAAAAAGCAGGCGGAACGCGTCACCTTCGTCGTTCCATCGGCGGAAACTGTCTCCCGCGACCAGTATTCACTCGTCATGCGATTGGGCCGGAAAAAGGCCCCTTTTGACAAGCTGGGCTTTCCGGTAAGGTTCGTATTTTGCGTCACCCGCGACCTCGACCTGCTCTATGATGAACGGATAATCGACGATGCCGTTTACATGTTCATGGGCACGACCGAGCTCACCGTGCCCCGCTTGGTGGACATTCCGGACGATATCCCAGAGCTGGCGAAACGCTACGTGGAAACCGAAGCAACCGCACACGGCTTGCCCACCCCGCCCAGAATCGAACTTTCGGGCAAAACCTTCCTGCGCGAACAACCGTGGTCGGGCAACGCTGCCGAACTGCATCGCTTCATGCGCATGTCGGTTCACCTCAGCAAACCGACGCTTTCCATGGACGACCTGTCCCGCGTCGAACAAAAGCTCGCCGCCGCAGTCGGCGGTGGCCGCAGTCTCCGCCACGGTCTCAAACTCTACCGCGACGAATACATCAAAGCCGCGACCATCTTGTTGGACGGCGACACCTTCGCCGTGAGCGAAGCACTCGGCGTCGAAGAGGCCCTCATCGAGAAAGTCCTTAAATAAATTTTGCTGCCGCAACCCGACCTTCCAATGGAAAAACGTTCGATCGAGCCCGACCTCCACATCCGCTTCAGCGGGGACTTCGCCGTCGTGCAAGTGGAAGGCGAAATCGAAGACCCCAGCAGCTTCGGACTCACGTTGATGACCGCGCTGCGTTCCGCACAAAAAGGCTCGGACCCGCTCGCACTCGGACCCGCCAAGACCCTTCGCGGGCGTGACGCCACCAAGGGCTTTCACTTGCACCTCGATGAATCCGGACACAGCCTCAAACGGTTTTCCGGCGTTACCGGCTGGTCAGAGGTCGATTCATCCGCTCCCGGCAACCAGCCCGGTTTTCCCGTTGCGCCAGCCCCGGAGGACATTCCCGCCTGGATCGATCAATTGCCCAGCCTGCGCTGGCGTGGCTTACGCTCCCAGACGGACGACGCCTGGCATCACATTTTCCAGGACGATTCACTCGATCAATCGGCGATTCCCGGCTTTGGTGCCTCGATTTTACAACTCGACCTGCTACTACGCTCCCTCGACCTGCCGCGCCGCGAACTGCAAATTGTTTTTGCGGACTCGATCCTGCACATGACGGTCAACAATGACCGGGATTTCCTCATGGCACTGACCCGCGCCCCCCTCCTTGCTCACGAACAGGTGACACTGAACCGCTGCATGGATTTCTTTGCCTGGCCACTCTAGGCGGTGTTCCTGCCACGCATGAGGTTGATAGCCGGGTAAAGCGTAAAGGGGGCTTGAAAGAACGGTTCGTTCGCGTATTGAATGATGGTCGCCGTTTCCGCTGCCGCATCTATAACTATCTATGGCCCAACGAATCCTCGTTCTCGACGACGAAGAAAACTACGCCGAAATGCTCAAGACTCTGTTGGAGCAGCATTTCTTTCTGGTTGATTCCGTCACCGAACCCGCCCGCGCGCTGGAGTGCCTCCACGGCAAAGGCTACGAGCTGGTTGTTTCCGATTTCAAAATGCCCGGCATGGATGGCGCGGAGTTCCTCATCCAGGCCCGCGAATTAAACCCGGACCTGCCCATCATTCTGGTTTCCGGTTTGATGAACACCCCGGACCTCGTCCGCGTGGCGAACATGGGCGTAACGCTCGTGTTGGAAAAGCCGATCAACATCCAGAACTTTATCGATCAGGTAAAGCGCTTCGTTGAGCCCGCGACAAAGGAGGAGTTCCGCCTGCACCGTCAGGGTAAGAGCGCCGATGCCGCCGAGGCCAAACCGGCTTTCAAGCAAACCTATCCTCGCAAGCTGCGTTACCTCGTTGATGAGTCCTACGTCTTCCGCTATTTTCTGGAAAGCGTATGGACGGCGGTCAGTGAGCAGGATCACATTTTCATTTCCGCGCCCCCGGGCAGCGAGGTCGACCTGCTCCTGCGCGAAGTCTCGCTCTGGCGTCAGCAAAATGCCCGTCAGCTCTACTGGCTAGACATGCGCAACCCCAACCCGGCCCGTATTACGGAAGACTTGAAGGCCCTGGCCACCAATAATCAGGCTAGCCACCTGGTCGGTGTCGTGGGCTTTGATGGCGCGCCATTATCGTCTCAACAGGCTGTGGTGGACTGCATCCGCGAGTCACCGGAAAAACTCGGCTTCGTTTACTTCATCGAAAGTCATTTGCTCGAAGCCGACCACCGCCCAATTCAGCCGGAGCTACTGGAACTGATTGAACAGAGCCTTTGCCAAATGCCAAACATGGGACAGCGCCTGGCCGATCTCGCGGGCTATGCACAGCGCTACGTCAAAGCCATGGCCAACAGCCTGGAAAAGCCTGACCGTGCATCCTTAACCGCCGACGCTGCTCCCGCACTGCTCGGCTACGACTGGCCCGGCAATTTCCGCGAGCTGCTCGATGTCCTGCGCTGTGCGGTGTCCCTTACAGGCGATGGTCCCGTCACGGGAGCCGATGTCGGCGAAGCCCTGCAACGCCTGGCCGGCCATGAAGGCACGCCAACCGTATTTCCATCGCTGGCCGACACCCTGCGCAACCGCCAGAACGCCATCATCACCACGACGATGAAAGGTGCCGGCCAGGAACTTCCTTCTACGCTCAACTCGCTCGGGGTCGACCCGCAGTCTGTCGGTGACCTCGATAGCGCGGACCAACTTCCCTTGATCTACCCGGAACTCGTCAAATCCTAGCACCATGCCTCTTGCCCGAATCCAGGCCTCGATCGTCCGTAACCTCTGCCAGTTCCAGCGTTTAACCGAGGAACAGGCTGATACGATTATCAACACCGACGAGGAACTCTCGGGTGAGGAAGTCGAGCAACTGCTCGCCTCCGATTACGCCATCAGCGAATTCCAATTGCTCGCAGCCAAGAGCAAGGCCTTCGGCATGGCACCGTTCAATGCCTTTCATTTCGAGCCCGACGACCGCACCTTCGAGAAGCTCGACCGCGAGTTTTGCGAGGACAATAAAATCCTGCCCGTGGGCTTCGTGGGCAATGTATTTGTCGTCGCCCTGTCGAACCCGTTTGACCTGACCGTCATCAACAAGGTCCAGGATGAGACCCGGCGCAAAGTCGTGCCGCTGCTCGCCATCGAGCGCGAGATCAAGGCCAAGCTCAAGGTGGGCGACAGCAAGGAAGAATCCCCCGTGGCCGAAGGCTTTGGCGACGTGGTCGACGCCCTCGACATGGAGTTCGAGATCGACGACGAAAAACTCGAAGAAGGCGACGCCGAAGACTCCGCACCCATCATCCAACTGGCCAACCGCATCATCGAAGATGCCTACTACTCCGGCGGTAGTGATATCCACGTCGAGCCCTTCGAAAAAGACTGCCGCGTGCGAGTCCGCGTGGACGGCGTGCTCCAGGAAAAGCTCAACCTGCCCTCCAAGGTTGCGGGCGCGCTGCTGGCGCGTTTCAAGATCATGAGCAACCTGGACATCGCGGAAAAGCGTTTGCCGCAGGACGGCCGTATCGTCTTCAAGCAGTTTACCCGCAAGCCGATCAACATCGACCTTCGTGTGTCCACCGCCCCGCTCAACCATGGCGAAGGCGTCGTCATGCGTATTCTGGACAAATCGAAGTCCACCCTGCCGCTTCCCGCGCTGGGCTTTGAGCCGGAAAACCTCGAGCGTTACCGCGAGTGCATCACCCGCCCCTACGGCATGATCCTCCACTGTGGACCGACCGGTTCCGGTAAGTCGATGACACTTTATTCCGCGCTCAACGAAATCAACGACCCGGGCATTTGCATCCGCACGGCGGAAGACCCGATTGAGTACACCCTGCCCGGCCTCTGCCAGATGCAGATGCACCGCAAAATCGGCCTGACCTTCGCCGCCGCCCTACGCGCCTTCCTTCGTCAAGACCCGGACATCATCCTGGTTGGGGAAATTCGTGACTCCGAAACAGCCGGTATCGCCGTCGAAGCCGCGCTCACCGGTCACATGCTCTTCAGCACACTGCACACCAACGACGCGCCGGGCACTGTTGCCCGTCTCACCGAAATGGGTGTGGAGTCGTTCATGGTGTCCGCGTCCATCGTTGCCGTATGCGCACAGCGACTCATGCGCCGCGTCTGCAAGAGTTGCCGCCAATCCTATGAGCCCGAGGGCCGCGAACTCGATATTCTGCGCAAAGCAATCAAGTTTGAAGGTGGTGGCATCTACCGCGCCAACCGCACCGGTTGCCCCGCCTGCGGAGGCAAGGGCTACAAGGGCCGCGTCGGCATTCACGAAATGATGATTTCAAGTGAGGCGCTCATTGAAGGGATTAACAAGGAAGTTGAAACCGCCGAGCTGAAACGCATCGCCATGTTCAGCGGAATGGCCACGCTCCACATGGACTCGATGAAAAAAGTTCGCGCCGGCCTCAGCACGATGGAAGAGTCCATTTCCACCGTCCCACCCGACATGGAAGACCTTGAAGCACTCGCCGAAGAATTCGAGTTGCAGGCCAAACTCAAGTCCCGCAAGGACGCCGAGCGGAAGGCCGAGATCGACAAAATCCGCAAGGAAGCCCTCGCCATCGCAGCCGAAGAAGAAGCCAAAAAAGCCGAGGAAACGCCCGCCGGTTAGAGCGCGTCTGAGTGCCCGTATCCTCGCGAAACCAACAGGTCACTTCTCAGATGGTTTGATAGGTGGAGTCCGGTGTCCCCACCGGGTTTTATGTATTGCTAGAGCGAATGAAAAAGCCCGCTAGGGACAGCGGGCTCCACCTTGAAAGGTGTATTGGCGATTGCCGGAATGAGGTTCTCCGCTGGGGCGCACTGCAAGCACGCCCCAACTTAAAAACTACTTCTTAAACTGGGACTGGACGAGGCCGCGGACGTTTTCGCGGAGTTCGTCATTGCTGATCTTTTCGATGATCTCC
>JBNNDZ010000507.1:0-2504 GCA_050285865.1 Puniceicoccales bacterium | reverse complement strand
CTTGCCATGTGCGGCGCGAACGCGAGTCCGTTTTGATAGGAAACTGGTAGGAGTTTCGTAAGTCGTTGAGTATCTGGTGCTCAGGGCGGGAGTCGAACCCGCACGCCTCTCGGCACTGCCGCCTGAAGACAGCGTGTCTGCCAATTCCACCACCTGAGCGAGACAGAAGCGCAAGAAAAAAGCCGGTTATGCGGCGAGTGTCAAGCGCGGTTTATTCAAGAAGATCGGATATGTTTGGAAGTGTGTTTTCCCAGTAGCCGCTCGGGAGACGTTTGAGCCAGGGGTCGATCGGACGGACAAGGTCTACCGTTTCGTCGGGGAGGTTGTTTTCGTCGAACTCCATCAGGTCGACGGGTTCAAGGTCGTCGTCGAAGGCGAGTGAAAGGCGGCGTGGTTGCGGCTCCAAAATAAGCGCGGGGTTTGTCACTCGACCTTTTTTTACGAGCTCAAACAGGCAAGGGAAGCGTTCCTGGTCATAGGGTTCGCGGAAGTCCGCAAACCATTTGTTGGGGATGTCCTGGCGGCGATTGAGCAGCACTACGTCGGAAAAATGGATGCAGGCGCGGTACCACTGTGCGAGTTTGGCGTGTCGGTAAACTAGCTGGCAGTGGACGACGGTGATGATGCGGGCGAGCTCGTGGCCGGCGTATTCCAGCCAGTCTTTAAATGCTTCGACCGAGTCGAGCGGGTTAGTGCGTCCGGAAGCGATGATGAAAATCGCACGCGCCTCGGTGGGCGGTTGGAGGCTCGCCAACTCGTTGTAGCGCGTGATGCGGTTTTGTGCACGGGCAGCGAGTTGCTCGTCGGCGGGTGTTGCGGGCTCGCTTTCGTGCATGGCGACGAAGACGGTTTCGTCGTCGTCGAAATCACCTTCGATCAGGTCGCGGACGATTTCACGGCGTCCAGCGCCTTCTGCTCCGAGTATAAAGTAAACCTCAGCCATGCCGACCTTGTAGGCAGAATTTGTCTGCCGACCAAGTTATTTATCGAAGGAAAACGCGCCGCATTGCGCTTGGTGGCGCATCCAGTGGTCGACGATAACGAGGGCCGCCATGGATTCGACAATGGGGACGGCGCGTGGGACGACGCAAGGGTCGTGGCGGCCGCGGCCCATTAGTTCGGTATTCTCGCCTTGAGCATCGACGGTGGCCTGGCTTTGCAGGATTGTCGCGGTGGGCTTGAATGCGATGCGGAAATAGAGTTCTTCACCGTTACTGATGCCGCCTTGGACACCACCGGATCGGTTGGACGAAGTGCGGACCTTGCCTTCGCGATTCTCGAAGAGGTCGTTGTGTTCGCGGCCAGTCAGGCTGACGCTACCGAAACCACTGCCGACTTCGAAGCCTTTGGTGGCGGGCAGGGAAAGCATGGCTTTGCCCAGGTCGGCTTCGAGGCGGTCGAATACGGGGTCCCCAAGACCAACTGGCAGGCCGCGCACGCGGCAGATGATGACGCCGCCTACGCTGTCGCCGACCTTGCGGGCCTCTTTAATGCGAGCGATCATTTTTTCCGCCGTCTCGGGGTCGGGGCAACGCACGGCGTTGGCTTCGACCTGTTCGAGGGTGGGAAAGGGGATGGACGGGCCGTCGATGGCTCCGCTGTCGGGCAGGGCGATGTCGTGCACGCGCTCGATATAAGCGCGGATTTCGACGGGTTGTTCGGTGCCAAACTGGAGAATTTTCTTGGCGATGGCCCCGGCGGCGACACGGCCGATGGTTTCGCGAGCCGAGGAGCGGCCGCCGCCCTCGTGGTTGCGGTGGCCGTATTTCGTCTGATAGGTGTAGTCCGCGTGTGATGGGCGGAACTTTTCCTTCATCTCCGAGTATGCCTCGGGACGGTGGTCCGCGTTGGGCACTGTGATCGCGATGGGGGTGCCGAGGGTGAGCCCCTCATAGACGCCGGATACGATGCTTGCGGTATCGGTTTCCTTGCGCGGCGTGGTGATGTCGCTCTGACCGGGGCGACGACGATCCAGCTCAGACTGGATATCGGCTTCGCTCAGCGGCAGGCGCGGCGGACAGCCGTCGACCACGACACCGATACCGCCACCGTGGCTTTCGCCCCAAGTGGCGATCTTGAAGAGGGTTCCGAACGAACTACCCATGCCTAATCGATGACCTTGGCCTCGTCGGCACTGGGGTTGTTTTCGAACTCCATACCGTAGCCATCGTTGACCTCGGTAACGGTAGATTCGCAACCAGTAAGGCCTGCCAGAAGGGCCCACTTCTACGACTACATCGATGGCTCGTGGGCCGTGCTCTTCAGCCACCCCGCGGACTTCACCCCCGTGTGCACCACCGAGCTCGGCGCGGTCGCCAAGCTCAAGGGCGAGTTCGACAAACGCAATGTCAAGGTGCTCGGCCTGAGCGTCGATGGGCTCAGCGACCACGAGTCTTGGTCCAAGGACATCGAGGAAACCCAGGGCACCAAGCTCAACTTCCCCCTCATCGCCGACCATGACCGCACCGTCGCCAACCTCTACGGCATGATCCACCCCAAGGCCC
>JBNNDZ010000506.1:0-4721 GCA_050285865.1 Puniceicoccales bacterium | reverse complement strand
GGTGACGACGTCCTCAATGGAACCGATTTCTACTGTTGCGATTTGTGGACCAACAGGCTTGGATTTATTGGATTCGGCTTTGAGGCGATCGAGGGTCCACCAGCCACCTGCGGCGAGCAGAGCAATGATGATGATGGGCGTCAGGAATTTCATTGTTGGGCGGGTTCGTCGCTGAAGAAGGTCTCGTTGAAGGCGCTGGGCAGATGGCCGTAGCTGGCCGGTAGTGTGTCCGGGTCGCGGTTGAAGCGGTTGAGTTCGGGGGCCGGCCATTTGTCCTGCGAAAGTGGCCGAGCGGGTTCGGGCGCAATTTGCGTCCGGGCATCGATCTCATTCCACGTAAATCCATGGCGCGAGAGTAGTCGCCCGTCAAGCCGGGCCAGCAGAACGACAGCCTGACGCAGATCGAAAAGTGCTGATAAATGGCGTAGTTTGGCATCGTCGTAATCACGCTGGGCTTCAAGGACATTGCGGAATTCGGACAACCCGGCATCGTAGCGGGCGCGTTCCTGTTCGAAGCTCTCACGGTTCAGGCGAAGCGATGCTTCAGTCGTGGCCAGGCGTTCGCGACCCGAGGCAATGGAACGCCAGGCCAAGCGCAAACGGCGCAGAAGCTCCTGTTGAATCTCCGCTAGTTGAGCCTCGGCCTGATAGATTGAGCGCACCGACGAGCGCAAGCGTGCCTCGTCTGCGCGCTGCCCCCACGGAAGGCTGAGTTCCAAGCCGACATTCCAGTCGTAGCCGCGTCCCTCGAAGGCACTCTGATAAGCGCGGGCACCGTCACCTTCGCGGCCGAGTACTCCCGCACCTCCGAAGATGTCGAGATCGGGCAGGGTGTTGTTGTTGGCAACCATGCGGGCGATTTCCAACTGCTCCAGGATTTCCAGCTGGATCTGGCTTTCCATATCGGAGGCGAGGGCACCCTGAACACTTTCGCGAAATGCCGGCAGATTGGGAACGTTCTCTGGCAACGTTTCCACTGAGAGCGGTTGTGCGGTGTCCGCGTATAAAATGCCCAACGTGGCACGTAGCGCGTCCTCTGCATTATCGGCCGCCTCCTGGGCGAGGATGACTTCTTCGCTGCGGGCGGCCAGGGAGGCTTCGGCCTGGAGGACATCGAGCAAGGTGGCGAGCCCGGCGTCGCGACGCGCGAGGTTTTCGTCGAGCAGCGACTTGGCCAGACGCAGGTTAGAGAGGAAGAGGGCTTGGCGTTGGCGGGCGGCAGCAAGATTCCAGTAATTCACTTCTACGTCTGCCACGAGGTCGAGCACTTCGCGGCGGACCTCCAAACGGCTGCGCCGAATACCGATTTCTGCCTGGGCGACTGCGGCCAGGTTGACTGCTTCTCCGAAACCTGCAAGGAGTGGTTGGCGGACGGAAACACCAAGGCGAGTAGAATAGTCCGGGTTGAGCAGGGCGAAACTTGAGTTTGTCGTGGAGCGGTTGAGCCGGGTTTCCACGGCTACTTCGGTGCCGGTTGAAAACAACTTGCCGACGGATAAATTAAAACGCTGGCCGGCGTTAATCGATTGTCCATTGGTTACGCCGGAAAGCCCGCTAGCAGGAGGGTCCGCACTTTCATTTGCGGTTAGTGACGCGCCAATGGTCGGGTCGAAAATGGATTCCGAAATAGTTAATTGGTCTTGAGCAAAACCCGGACGGAAGCGGGCGATGTTGAGACCCAGATTTTTTTCCAACGCAAGGTCGATTGATTCTCTTAACGTGAGCGCTCGCGCCGGGCCGCTGGCGTCGATATCCATTGCCAACGGGCTTTCGCCAATAATTGCGAGGATATCTATCGATGCCCCAAGCCCGTCGTAAGCTGGATCGGCGCTGGCCGGTTTGAGATTCCAACTTTCCAGTTCCTGTAATCCAATATCGTTGCTCTGGTCGCTGGGGACTGGTTCAACGGCCATTGGCGCGACTGGAATTGTAGCCGGGGCGATGGGATTATCTGCCTGCCCCCACGACGTCGCGCCCATTGTTATGAATAGATGCGCGATGCAGGTGGAGTAAGTTTTCAGCAGATGCGGCATTTGAGAAAAAGACGTGAAACATGCTAAAAAAGCATTTTGTTGCAAATGAAGTCACGATTTTTCCTGTATCACTTATATTATTAGTGTGCGTGCTTGGGGTATTAAAATCGTGATCGTTCATATCGGCCATTTGAACCAGACACTTCCTGGAGAGGAGCCGCATGAAATAAGGGAATAGCGTAGTAATGATGCCTGAACAAAATAGAAAGTAGAGTATAAGCTTCACTATAGCGATTTGGCTACATTTTGTATCTATGGGTGGGGGATTTTTTATAGTAATTCGTAGTTCTTTATGTGCTAATTCAATGTCCCTGCGTACTCTAACATCAGTACGACTGCGGCGAAGAAGGATATGGAAAGGAAGAGCATGAAGTTGTCGGAAAAACGGCGACTAGCGCTGTTGATTGTATTTTCGGGTGTGTCTTTGGTGTCCATAGTCGAGTAATTGCGTGGACTATGCCAATGATTGAGTTCGAAATTTAAGTCGTTGTTTGACAACGAATTATACTTTGGTGCTGGTGTTGGATTGGTTTGCCGGGTGACTCAACTTGACATCCATTGATGGGTATGCGCATAAAATGCACATGGGTGTTCGCCTTTTTTCTCCTGAAGATAGACCGTTGGCGCAAAGTTTGGCGCAATTAGTCTGGATGAATCCATTTGAGGACGCGCGTAAAGAATTGGAGCGCCAAATCTTGGATGCGCATGGTGGGCGAGGGGAGGAAAAGTCGGATCTTGGAGCGATCCTGGCGCTGCTCGAGCGTGTCATCACGCCCGCCCGGGAAAAGTGGGATGTCGAGCGGGCTGCTAATGAGCGCGACGCTTTCCTTTATCAAGAATTGGTGTTCTTCCATATTTTCCACCAGTTTCGACGCGACTTTGACAAGGTGATTGAGTCCGCTCATGCGCGTGGTAGCGCGGCGCAGCGTATGCCTTTTTTTGATCGTTTTTGTGGTGAGGTCCGGCACTGGTTGCCGTTGGGTTTTGTCGGTGAATATGCAGCGATGGAGGAGACTCGACTCTTCGCAGTCTTCTTTCAGGTGCGTCGTGCCTTCCAGCATATTTACCAGTACATCGTGGGCAGCTCGCCGGCGGCTACCAAGCTCCGTGCGCGTATTTGGCAGTCGATTTTTACGCACAATATGGACCGATATCAGCGTGTCTTGGCGGACCGTATGGGCGACATCATTACGCTGATTACCGGCCCGTCAGGCACTGGTAAGGAGTTGGTGGCACGGGCGATTGGGTTGTCCCGATTCATTCCGTTTAACTCGAACACGCGTGAATTCACGGAGGATTTCGTGAAGGCGTTTTTTCCGATCAACTTGTCCGCGTTGTCATCCAATTTGATCGAGTCCGAGTTGTTTGGCCATCAGAAGGGTGCCTTTACGGGGGCCCTGCATGACCGGCAAGGGTACTTGTCCGTCTGTGGGGCGCATGGCACTGTATTCCTGGATGAAATTGGCGAAACGGAGCCTGCGATTCAGGTTAAACTTTTGCGGCTGCTGCAAACGCGGACTTTCACGTCGATCGGCGACACGGAATCGCGCCCATTTCGAGGCAAGATCATGGCGGCGACGAATCGTGACCTCGTGGCCGAGATTGAGGCGGGACGCTTTCGCGAGGACTTCTTTTTCCGCCTGAACGCCGACCATGTGCGCACGCCCTCCTTACGTGAAATTTTGCGAGAATCCCCTGATGAGCTGGAAAACTTGATTTCCCATATTGCCCGTAAGTGCGTGGGGGCGGATGAGGCTCCGGCTTTAACAGGTGAAGCAATGGAGATCGTTGCGCGCGACTTGCCCGAGGATTATCCTTGGCCCGGAAACTTTCGAGAGTTGGAGCAATGCGTGCGCAACATATTGGTTCACGGTGAATATGCTGCGCAGCCCCTTGGCAAAGTGGATGCGGGGAGTGAGGCAGGCAATCTAGCGCTTGAAATCCAACTGGGCCGCTTGACTGCCTCCGAGCTGATGAGCCGTTACGTGGGGTTACTTTATGAAAAAACGCCCAACTACGAGGAGCTTGGGCGTCGTTTGGAACTCGACCGCCGCACAGTTAAAAAATATCTGCAGGCGGAAGACGGAGTTACGGACTGACCGAAGGCGGTGCTGCTGGTGGAAGCGGCGGACGCACGTTAGGCGGGGGTGCGGACACCGTTACAGGCCGTGTGGGCTCGCTGCCAAGATTCATCCCGCCAGTCGCAAATTCAAACGCGGGCAAGCGCTCGTAAATGTCATCATCGGCCGAGACGTCACCCATTAGGCTGATTTCATAGATACGCAGCGGGATGCCATTTTCACCGGGTGTGGGTGTGAAGCGGATGATCAGGAATTGCCCCTGTAAATTGGAGAATTCGATACGAAAACGCTCCTCCGAGCCATCGACTTGTTGCTCGACGGTGGGGGAGAGGCTTTGAAAGAAGTCGCCAGGAAAGGAGACTGAGGCAAAAAGCGCATCACCCGCAAATCCAATGACGCCTGCCAGCGCATCGTCGCCATTCTGAGCCAGCAAGAGCGGTTCCCAGCGTCCATTGTTAAAAATCATCGCCATATCGTCTTCGGCATCAGTGGCCGAGTTTTGCGACTGGTTTTGCTGATCCATTTCCTGGAGCGTCTTCTGCACATCATCGGGCAGCTTGTTTACCACGTAGAAATCGAACTTGCCGGGAGGGGAATCTGCCAACAT
>JBNNDZ010000505.1:0-5522 GCA_050285865.1 Puniceicoccales bacterium | reverse complement strand
GATGGAATCGCTCAATCTGCTCGGACACTGCGCGGTACCGATTGGCCTGGTCATGATCGGCGCAACGATCTTTCAACTGGCCAAAGGCGAAAACCTGCTCACCCGGCCCTCCGTAGCAATCGGAGCCTGCCTCATACGACTCGGCGTCATGCCGTTGTTGTTGATCGGCGGATACATTGCGGTGTCAGACTGGCTCCAGATTCCCCAAGTCCTGCAAGAAGTCGCGCTGGTCCACGCCGCCATGCCCTGCGCGGTGTTTCCCATCGTGCTGACCCGCCTCTATGCTGGCCGCACCGGAATCGCCCTGCGCACCGTGCTGCCCACCTGCTTTGTCAGCCTGGTGACGATCCCCCTGTGGATAAAGGTCGGGCTGGGTTGGTATGGCTGGTGAGCCATGGTAAAATTTTGGACTGGCACCAGTGATTGGCTGAGGACATGATTCGCACCTATGAAGAAAGCGGCAAATCACCTGCTCTATGTGGCCTGGGCCTTTATTTTCATTGGCGCGCTGGCCTTGATCCAAACCGTGCAGGCCTTCCTGATGTCGCCCACTCCGGTGCCGAACTTCCTGATGGTCTTCCTCGTGGTAGGCTACGGCTTACTGCGCCGTAAAAACATGGCGCGTGTCTTCGCAGTTTCCTGCGCCTACGTCATGATCATCATCTACGCGGGCAACCTGTTTTTCGTGTTCAGTGGCCGCCTGCCCCTGCCCCCAATGACGATGTTTGATACCATCGCGTTCTGGGTAATTCGCATCCTTGCCATCACCGCCAGCGGTTACGCCCTGTGGGCTCTGCAACTGCGCCGCGTTCGCGAGCAGTTCAACGAAAGGTAATTCCGCAAGCACTCCTTGGCTTCGCTTTAGCGCAATGCCTTAGCGCGCCTGCAAACGAACCTTGCCGAGGTCAACCTTGCGGGACTCATCCATCACGAAGGTGACGTGCTTCAGGGGAACCTCCTCATCGGCCTGAACGAGGATATTCGGCTTTTCTTCCTGCATGGCTGCGGCGGTGAATGCGGCAACAATCTCATCCTGCGTCGCAACTTCGTTGTTCAGGAAAAACTCACCTTCGGTGGTGATACCGATTACGATTTGGTCCACCTCGCCGGTCTTGCCCGCGGTTTCCATTTTGGGCGGCGTGATGTTTAGCACGTTCAAATTCCGGAACTGCATCGTCATCAAAAAGAAAAAGATGAGGACGATCAGCACGTCGATCAACGGCACGATGTTGATCTCGGTCTTGCGTCGTATGCGGCGGCGAAACATTGGGTGAAGAAAGTTTAAAGGAAAAAGATTAAAAATTAAAGGGGACGGAAGACGGCATGAGCCCAAGAAGCATAGAAAGATCGATGAACTTTAATCTTTAATTTTTAACCTTTAATTTCCTTTGCCTTCGCAAGATCCACCATCCGTTCGACGCCGACGAAGATCTGTGCGGTCATCATGTCCACGCGACGGCTCAGATAACTGTTACCAACAAGGGCCGGGATCGCAATGGAAAGGCCGAGCATGGTGGTGGTCAATGCCATCGCGATGCCCTGCATGAACTGAGTCGGATCCGGCATGCCGCTTTCCGGGTCGATACCACTGAAAACATCAATCAGACCGGTGACCGTTCCAAGCAGACCGATGAGTGGTGCTGCGCCAACGACGATATCCAAAATGAACATGCCGCGCTCCAGACGGGTGGTTTCCAGCGAGGCAAAGGCCTTCAGGGCTTCCGGGTCTGGACGGTTCAACTGATAGAAAAACAGGATGCGACCCGCGACGGAATCATGGTCGCCTTCGAGCTCGAGCACCTCACCGGTGACGAAGCTGTCGACAATGGTCTTGGGCAGTATCTTTGAACTGCGCAGCGCAATGAGACGCTCAGCGAGAATGAACACCGCCAAGATCGAACACAGCCCCAGCGGGAACAAAAACCAGCCCGCGCCTTCGAGAATACTCATCATGGGCTATGCAGCTTGGGACCATCCCGCCCCTAAGCAATGATTATTTTTTCCTGAAGGGCGTAAGTTGAGATTTGAAATGCACGGCTCAACACCACTTCACCGGTGGATGCGTGCAAATGAGGGGCGACGTTCCCGATCCATTACGCTCTCATCCAAAAGAATCACGCCCCCTGCAATTGGGAGCGTGAACGAATAGATGCGATGGAAAAGCGGCAGCGAGCCGCCACAATCCAAAACACGACTTAGCCAGCCAAGCCTACACGTAGTGCAGCTTCTCGGCGACTTGATCGATATCCTGCGGGTCCTTCATCAGGAGCGCCAGGGCGTCCCATTCGGCATTAAGCAAGGATTCGCGGGCACTTTCGTTGACCTGGAGGTCGAACTCGTTGCCACCTGCGGTGACCTTGCGGCGCTCGATGTCGATGGTCAGTTCCTTCTCCGGGTTCGTTTCGACGATCTCGGTGAGGGTGTGCAGGGTGGCTTCGTCTACCGATACGCAGGGAATGCCGAGCGTGGTGGCGTTGCCAAAAAAGATTTCCGCATAGCTGAGGCCAATGATGGCGCGGACGCCGAACTTGTGCAGGCTTTGCGGGGCGTGCTCGCGGGAGCTGCCACAACCAAAGTTCGAACCCACCAGCATCACGGTGGCCCCTTCAAAGCGCTCCTCGTTGAGCGGGTGCTTCTTCTTGTTGCCGTCGGCGTCAAAGCGAACGTCGTAAAAAGCGAATTCACCGAGACCATCGAAGGTCACGCACTTCATGAACCGCGCCGGGATGATGCGGTCGGTATCGACGTCGTCGCCGGGCACGGGTACCGCGCGGCCGGTCACTTGCTTAATTGCGGGCAATGTCTTCATGGGAAACCGGTAAGGAAAAAGGAAAAAGCGGAAAAATTAAAGGAAAAAGCAGCGGGTAATCCAGCCCCTCGTTTGCAGGATGCCCGAATTCGCATATATTGATGCATGAAACTAGGAGCCATTGTTACCAGCTTTGCGGCGATAAGCGCCCCCCTGTTTGCGGATTACGGTCCAGTGCGCTCCCTGGATGACTTCGAGTGGTCGAATCGCCTGCTAATCGCCAATGTCAGCAACGAGCAATTCGCTCAACTCAAGCAGGACCTAATCGAATACCAGAACGAAACCCTTGAGCGCAAATTGGTCATTTTGGTTCTGAACGACGGCGAGCTGAAGACGTTCAACCTCGAAGAAGACCCGGCCAATCCCGACAATATCAGGGCCGAAATCACGACGCGCCTGATCAACAGCGACATTGCTTTGATTGGTCTCGACGGTGGAGCCAAAGCGCGCTTTGAAGCCGACAACTTCGAACTACCGACGGTCTTCGCACAAATTGATCGCATGCCAATGCGGCAAGCCGAACTGCGCGAACGCGCATCCAAGCGCTAACCCCGCTTACCCATTCCCTTCTGGGCTAGCAGCACTCACCTTTTCCCCAAAGGTCACCGTCTGGATCGTCTCGACAAACTCGTCTGGCTTCCAGGTGAAGTATTCGTAGATCGGCCGAGAGTTGCGTAACTGCAACGAGAACAAGCGCTCCTGCAGCAATGTCATTGGTCCGCCACGAGTGGGTTGCAGGCGCTCGCGGGAGACGAAATACACGCAGGGACGCGGCAATGCGCCCGCGAACAGGCGCTGCTCCGCCTCGGCCAAGATTTCATCGAGGTCCGGGTTTTCCTCATAGCCATAAAGCGCCGTCACCCGAACAAAGCCGTGCGGCAATGGAACGGTCTCCGTAATGCGGTCACCCTCGATGCGCGGCACGGAGTCCGGTGCCATGGTCAAGATCACGTTGCGCTCACGCATCACGCCATAGACCCGCAGATGGTTCGCGAGCGCAATCGGCATAATCAGGTTATTGCCCGTCAGGAAAACCGCCGTCCCCGGCAACTTGTGGTAGTCGTCGGGATTCAGCTTCTCCAGAAAAGTCGTCAGCGGCTCCCGCAAACGCGCGTGCAGGTAATGCAATTCCAAGCGTCCGCGGCGATAGGTAACCATTAACAGGAAGACCACGCCCGCAATCGCCAGCGGATAATAGCCGCCCGAGAACAGCTTGAGCAGATTTGCCCCGAAGAAGGCGAAATCAATCGTGAAGAATAACACGAACAGCGCCGCACTGCTGGCGAAGCCCTTGTTCTGACGTTTGCGACGAACAAAGTAGTAAGCAATCGTGGTGACCATCATCGCGCCAGTGTCCGCCAGACCGTAAGCCGCAGCGAGGTCTTCCGCGGTCCGAAACAGCAGCACCGTGAAAATACAGGCCACCCCGAGGCAGAGGTTTACAATCGGGATAAAAATCTGCGATTCATGCTCCACCGAAGTATGAATGATCCGCAGGGGCGGCAGGAGCCGGAGCTGAATCGCCTGACGCACCAGCGAGAACGAGCCGGAGATCAATGCCTGCGAGGCAACAATCGTCGCCAGTGTCGCCAAAAGCGTCAAAGCCAGTGTCGGCCAGCCATCAGGCACCAACGCGTAAAAAGTGTTCTCCGGTGCCTTGCCCGCCGCCAAGACGAGCGCCGCCTGTCCAAAGTAATTCAAGAGCAGCCCCGGCAAAGCGATGGTATACCAGGCCAGCTTGATCGGGACCCGGCCAAAGTGGCCCATATCGGCGAACAGCGCCTCGGCCCCCGTCACACACAGCACCACCGCACCAATGACCCAGATCGCGGTATTGGTGTGATCGAGCAGGAACGTCACCGCATACAGGGGGTTTGCCGCCGCCAGCACCCCAAGCCCATGCTGCACGAGTTGCCACGCACCCAGCCCGCCCAGCGTTACGAACCAGACCAACATCACCGGCCCGAACAACACCCCGATTTTCCCGGTACCGAAGCGTTGCGCGTAAAAGAGCCCACCCAGAATAACCAACGCAATCGGAACGATGTAGTGATGCAAGCCTGGCTGCACAAACTCCAGCCCCTCCACCGCGCTGAGAACCGAAATCGCCGGCGTGATGACGCCATCGCCCAGCAGGAGGGCCGCTCCGAAAATGATCACCGCAAGAACCAATGGCGTGCCCTTCTTGCCTTTGATGAATGCGCGCAACTGTGACAGCAACGCGAACACACCGCCCTCCCCCTGATTGTCCGCCCGCATGACGAAGGTCAGGTATTTTACCGTCACCACCAGCAGCAGCGCCCAGATAAAGAGTGACGTGATCCCAAGCACCGACGCCTCCAGATGGTCCGGGTCGATAAAATTCGTCGCCGTGGAAAACGCGTAGAGCGGGCTCGTTCCAATGTCACCAAACACCACGCCCAGCGCACCGATAATCAGCGCGGGCGATAGCTTTCGCGCGGTCTGCGCGTCATCCGAAGCAGTAGCATCCTTCGTCACGCCGGTTGGTATGGACAATTTTCACCGGCCTGACAAGGCGGCAAACGAATAATGTCAGCCCCTTGATCCCCTCCGCGATTTCCATGGCTATCCCTCTTTCCATCGGCCATCGCTATCGGAATCGCTATCGCCATCGAAAACAACGCGTGAGAATCGATAGCGATTCCGATATCGATAGGGATTGGGATTTAAGAAATTCGCTAGACCCAGGCCG
>JBNNDZ010000504.1:0-7619 GCA_050285865.1 Puniceicoccales bacterium | reverse complement strand
GAGTGGTGCGGCGAAGATCCGCTTTATGTCGACTACCATGATCGCGAGTGGGGCGTGCCCGTGCACGACGACCGCACGCTGTTCGAGTTCCTGATTCTGGAAGGCGCACAGGCGGGGCTGAGCTGGATTACCATTCTACGCAAACGGGAAAGCTACCGCGCGGCGTTTGATAAGTTCGACTGGGAAAAAATTGCCCAATATACCGACGCCGACCGTGCGCGACTGTTGGCGGATGCGGGCATCGTCCGCAACCGTCTCAAGGTCGATGCGGCGATCAAAAATGCACGTGGCGCGATACAGCTCATTGACGAGTTTGGCAGCCTCGACGCATATTTCTGGCGCTTCGTCGACGGCAAGCCCCTGCAAAATTCGTGGCGCAAGATGGCGGATGTTCCGGCCAAAACGGAGATTTCCGACCAGTTGTCGAAGGACTTAAAGAAGCGCGGTTTTAATTTCGTCGGGTCGACGATCTGCTATGCTTTCATGCAGGCCGTGGGCATGGTCAATGACCATACCACGGATTGCTTCCGGCATGCGGTAGTCGCTCAATAGCGCTCCGGGAAATCTTCGTAAGCGACACCGGTCAGCGGGAAAATCGGATGCTTTAAGCGCTTGGAACTGATCTCCTCGAACTGCAGGCCGACGAGGAAATCCGTCGCAATGAATTGCAGGAAATCGCGGCGCTGCACGACGAGGCAACGCGTCTCGGTGATCGCGACAATATCTGCCGTGGCCGTGCTGTTTTGCAGGAGACTGATCTCGCCGAAAAACTCTCCGGTTGCGAGTTTCGCCACGCGCTTTCCGTCGATTTTTACTTCGAGTAGGCCGTCGTAGATCAGGTAGAAAAACTGGTTGCGGAGATTCTTTTTAATGACGAGATCGCCGGGGTCGAACTCCGCCAGATTTGCCAGGTGGGCGAACGCGCTGAGTGCTTGGGGATGCCAGTTGCGGCAGAGGTCGATGCGGTTCAGGAACGCCTGTTTTTCAATGACCGCTTCCACTTCGCGCGCGCCAATGTTGCGCACGATGAGGGCTTGAAAATCTTCACGGCGGAGGGCCAGCAGAAACGATTTCTGGGCGGCACGGATCGAGCGGGTGCGCGGCACGTTGTGCAGGAGTGCGATTTCGCCAAAGACGTCGCCTTGCGACAGTTCGGTGATTTTCATCGCGCGGCCGGAGGGGAGATTCATCAGGACGTCCACGCCGCCGCTGACGACGAAATACAGGTTCTCGCCGGTTTCGCCTTCGCGGAAAATAACCTGCTTGGGGCTGACGATTACGCCGCGCATGCAGCCAGCCAAGTCCGCTAGAAGTTCATCCGGTTGGCCGCGAAGGAGCATCGTTTGGCGTAAGAAATCGACGACATCTTCTCCGGACATTTCGTGTCCAGTGGTGAGCTTGAGCGAGGTCCGCCACCGTGCGAACGCATGTTCTGCGGCGGTAACGAGGTTCATCGCCGCGATCCAAAGGAGATACCAAAGGCTGACAAAAACCGCTACAGCCATCAGGCCGAGAACGACAATCGCCGTCACCCGCGCCGCCCCACTGGCGACGTACATTGTGGTTAACTCGTCGAGATTCAGGTGGAACGCACGGATATTTGTCAGCAGGACCGCGCCCAGCCAACCAATTGCGAATACGCTGAAAATGAGCAGGTAGCTTTTATCACTGAAACGGACGCGGGCATTGAGGGCTGTCCACAGTAACTGATTTTGCACGAAGGCGAAATCCCGTGTGGTGGACAACGGGTAGCGCCGGTATACGCTGCGCAGTAAGAGAGAGGCGGCGCTGTGACCAGTGGGCAGGGTCAGGTAAAATATGCCATACAGGAGCATGTACATCATCCCCGGATACCAGAGCGCGGCGACCCCTGTCAGGAAAAACATGGGTGCCATTTGCATGAGGGCGACAGTCATTTCGCATTTGCGACCAGCCATGCGTGCGTCTTCCACGTTGCAGTGAAAATGTGGAAACAGATGCACCCAGCGGAAGCCGGCGTCATACACCTCGCGGTCGAAGCCAACGAGGATGCAGGCCGATAAAAAATACCCGGCCGACAATGCTCCACAGACCACAAGCCAGCCCGCCAAGGCTTCCCAGTGATGTCCTGGGGTTTGGATGGGGTTCAGTAGTAAACTGAAAAACCCAAATAGAATTGCCGCCACCCCAAACCAATGCGCCATGCCAAAGCGCAGGCTCTGGCTCCAGTCCACAGGGGCCTTGGCGCGGGTTTCGCGTGCGCAATTCTTGCCGTCGACCAGCAGTATGCCGGACACAACTGCCTTCATAATGAGCTCGTAGAGCTCGCGCAGGGGCGGCGTCTTGCGCTCGGTTATCAGGTGGGGCAGCAGGTCTTGTAGAGCGGTGCTTTGGCGAAAGCGTTGCAGTAAGCGCCACTGTTCCTCGTTCACCACGAGGTAACTTCGTTGTGGCGTGTGTTTGAGGATGAGCAGGCCGTGCTCGGGTTTGCTTGCTTCGATGCCATCAGCCAGCGTCAGTTTCGCCCGGGTCAGGATATAGGTTTGATCCATTTCGAAGAAGTAATGGGCGAATCATATTCAATTACAGCTAGGGGTCAACCCCCTATTGATTCGGGCGAGCTCGTGTAGTAAATCCGAATCAGGGTTGTGTTTGCCGGAGGAGTGATGGTTAGATGGATTTATCGGCGCGATTCCTGCGTTAACGCGTCGCACTTTTAACAACTGGAAAACTTGATGAATACTGCGACATGCTCTGGCTGAACGAAGCGATTACCTCGATCAATGGAATCTTATGGGGCTATGTCCTGATTTATCTGCTGCTGGGAGCAGGCATATATTTTACGGTTCGGAGTCGGTTTGTGCAGGTCAGGCTGTTGTGGCAATCCTTTCGCGAAATGCGCAGCGGCATGGTCTCAGGGGAGGGCAGCATTACGCCGTTTCAAGCCTTTGCCACTGGTTTGGCCAGCCGGGTAGGCACCGGTAATATCGCCGGGGTCGCAATTGCAATTTCACTCGGTGGCCCTGGTGCGGTATTCTGGATGTGGATGACGGGGTTGGTTGGGATGGCCAGCTCGCTGGTGGAATGTTCCTTGGCGCAGCTATTCAAAGTCCCGCATGGGGATAATACATTCCGTGGCGGTCCGGCCTATTACATTGAGCGCGGATTGGGCAGTCGTGGTATGGGCATCGCCTTCGCCCTGGCGTTGATTCTCTGCTTTGGTTTTGTCTTCAATGCGGTCCAGACGAACTCCATTGCGGCAGTGATTAGCGTTACCTATTCCGTGCCGGACTGGGTGATCGGTATGGCCTTGGTGGCAATGGCTGGACCAGTCATTTGGGGTGGTGTTCGTTGTGTGGCCGTTTTGGCGGGGGTATTGGTTCCCATCATGGCAGTGGCCTACCTGTTGTTGGCGGGATACGTTGTCATCGCCAACATTGGCGAACTGCCAGGTGTAATCGTCATGATCTTGAAAAGCGCGTTCGGTTTGCAGGAAGCGGCTGGTGGTTTGACTGGTTTTGCGGTGGCCCAGGCGATGTCCATGGGGATCAAGCGTGGGCTGTTTTCCAACGAGGCGGGAATGGGGTCAGCGCCCAACGCTGCGGCGACAGCGTCGGCCTCACACCCGATTGGGCAGGGCTTGCTGCAAATGCTTGGTGCCTTCGTCGACACGCTGATTGTTTGCACCGCAACGGCCATCATGATTTTGACTTCGGAAGCCTACGGTCCGGATGCCGCTGGCATTGGTGCGCGGCTGACCCAAAGTGCGCTAGAGGAACAGGTCGGTGTGTTCGGTAAGCACTTCCTGGCAATCGCGATGTTTTTCTTCGGATTCTCCTCGATCATCGGTAACTACGCCTATGCGGAAGGTAATGTGGACTTCATCCGCCGCAGTCCAAAGATAATCCTGATTTTCCGTATTCTGGTCTTGGGGATGGTCTACTTTGGTGCCGTTGGATCGGTGCCGATGATCTGGAATATGGCCGACATGAGCCAGGGCATCATGGCCATCATTAACCTCGTCGCGATCCTGCTGATGGGCGGCGTCTCGATGAAGCTGCTCAAGGACTACGAATCCCAGCTTGGAGAAAAGGAACCGCCACAGTTTACACGCGACCGCATGCCCGAGCTGGAGTCGAAGATTGCGCCGGATGTCTGGTAAATCAGCTCCGTAAGCTTCGCGCGAAGTCGAGAATGTCGCGGGCGTAGTCCGACCATTTCCGGAAAGTGCGCGCCTTGGCTTCGGTGGCCAGGCGTTCGCGCAGAGCAGGGTCGTCGATGAGTTGGCGCATCGGCACAGCCAGGTTTTCCGGGGTCGGCTCTGGGACCATTAAACAACCGCCGCCCGCTGCGACCTCACCCAGGGCATGTTTCTCGCAGACCACGCACGGCTTACCGTAGTGCAGGCTCTCGATGATGGGCAGGCCAAAGCCTTCCATCAGCGACGGATATACGGTGAAATCTGCTTTGTGATAAGTTTCGGTGAGGGACTGGTCGTTGAGCGTGCCGAGGTATTCCACGTTGCGCCCGGCGGCCTTCAGTTCTTCCAGACGCTTCATGGCCTGGGTGCCCGTTTCGCGGTTGAGCATGCCCACGAACCACAGGCGGAAATTCACGCCGTCTTTCCAGAGCAGCTCGGCGGCTTCGAGTAACGCGATCTGATTTTTGCGTCCCTCAAAGGTGCTGACAAACAAGGCAGTGGGCGGCGCGTTGGGCTCACGCTGTATGGAACTGGCAATGGACTGGTCGAAGCTGGAGAAATCCACGCCAAGCGGGACGGCTTCCACCGGCGGGTGGTCGGTGATTCCCTGCTCGCGCCAGTGGTTGACCAAGTCGTCACGGGAGGCGGCTGATATCGCCGCGATGCCGTCGAAGTCGCGCAGTTCGTTTAAATACGTCTCAAATCGCTTCACCGTGCCGGCTGGAGTGAACTGCGGCAAACGCAGCGCAATCAGGTCATAGAAAATTGCGACGCGGGGACCTTTCAGCTTCGGAAAAAGTGCTTGGTAGGCGCGGTGTGCCTCTGGCGAAAAAATTTCTGGGGCGATGAACGCCTCGGCTTCAGCGAGCGTTCTGTCGCTGATGGGCTCGTATCCAACAGGCAGTCCAATTTTGGCCAGGTTGCCGCGAAATTTATCCCGCGCACGCCAACGCGCACCACGCTTCCCACCCGGGATTTTTTCCGGACGCCAGTTGATGAAATTGTCCTCGTAGGGCGTCGGCTTGCGCCAGCAATCGGCGAAACGGTCGAACATCAACGGGCGCACATTTGCCGCGCCTTCGAGTGCTTGTGCTTCACGGAAGAATGCCCGGCAAACGCGCTGAATGCCGGTGTTACTCGCGCAACGCGCGGTGTGGGATAAGTCGGTTAGGAACATGCTTTGCGTTACAAAGTTAGCTCGAATTCTTCGGCGGCCTCGCGCAGGCGTTTATCGCGCGTCCAGAGTTGAAGCCGGTCGAGGCGCGCCGACGCCAGCAGGTGGATGTCGACCAAACCGATGCCGCGCCCGTAGAGCTCGTTGGCCTTGATGAAGCGCAGGATTTCGTCGTCATCTGCCTTGCGCGCTTGGGGCAGGCCGCTGAGGGAATCGAGGATTTCCTCACGATTGCGCAGTTGCCCGCAGGCGATTTCACCCAGGACATAAGGGTGCACGACCACCAGGTCATGCTTGAGTAGATTGACCAGTTGATCGTCACCCTTGCGCAGATGGTCGATCCAGACCGAGGTGTCCACCAGCACGCTCATGAACGGCGACGGCGGATGGGCTCAGCATCGGGTTCGGAGCAGCCCAAGTCCGCCAACCTTTTCGCCTTTTCCCGGGCGATCAAAGACTCCAAGGCGACTTGGATCAACTTCGGCCTTTCAGTGCAGCCGGTCAATCTCTCGGCCTCGGCCAAGGTGGCGTCGTCGATGGTTAAGGTTGTTCTCATGCATCAAAATGTGCACCATTCGATGCACATTGTAAAGCAATATTTCGCATCAAAACAAGCATCAACCCCCCACCTTGAACAGGGCTACGTCGCCGTCCTTGAAGAGGTATTCCTTGCCTTCGAGGCGGTATTTACCGGCGTCGCGCGCGGCGGGAACGGATCCGGCGGTAACGAGGTCATCGAAGCTGACGACTTCAGCCTTGATAAATTTCTTTTCGAAATCCGTGTGGATGACGCCCGCGCATTGCGGGGCCTTCATGCCGATGTGGAAGGTCCACGCGCGGACTTCTTTTTCGCCCGCGGTGAAGTAACTCGCGAGGCCGAGTAGGGCATAGGCTTCGCGGATGAGGCCCGTGACGCCGCTACCGGAAACGCCGAGGTCGTTCAGGTATTCCGTGGCCTCGGCAGGGTCGAGCTCGGAAAGCTCCTCTTCGATGCGTGCGCAGATAATGCACGACGACGCGCCATGGTGCTCTTTGGCCCACTTGGCTACTTTTTCCGTGTACTCATTACCGCCGTTGGCAAGGTCTTCCTCGGCCACGTTGCAGGCGTAAAGGACGCGCTTGGCCGAGAGCAGGCAGTAGGTCTTCATGCGCTCGCGCTCGTCGTCGTCGAGATCGAGCATGACGGCTGGCTTGCCCTCGTTGAGGTGGGCGACGAGCTTTTCTAAAAGAGCGGCATTGGCCTGGGCTTCCTTGTCGGCACCCTTGGCGCGGCGACGATTCTTGTCCAGCTGGCTTTCGGCACTCTGGAGGTCTGCGAGGACGAGTTCGGTGTTGATCACCTCGATGTCGCGGATCGGGTCGACCGAGCCCATGTTGTGGATTACGTCTTCGTCCTGGAAGCAACGCACGACGTGCACAATGGCGTCAACTTCACGGATATTGGCGAGGAACTTGTTGCCCAGGCCTTCACCTTCGCTGGCTCCGGCTACGAGGCCCGCGATGTCCACGAACTCAATCGCTGCCGGGATGATGACGCTGGTCTTGGCGATCTCGCGCAGCGGCTCCAGGCGCTCGTCCGGCACTTCGACGACGCCCACGTTGGGTTCGATCGTGCAAAACGGGTAGTTCGCCGCCTCCGCCTTACGCGTGCGGGTGAGGGCGTTGAATAGGGTGCTTTTGCCCACATTGGGCAGTCCGACGATGCCTGCTTGTAACATAGTTTTAAAGGAGCGGGAGGTAATAGGAAAATGGGGGAAGATTAAAGGTTAAAGATTAAAGGAAAAAGTGGCCCATTGACGGGGTTGGTTGATTGAGGCGCTATGCTGCCGGTGAAGCGGTGTTGGGCCGAAGACGAATCGTGCAAGCAATCTGCAGGTTGTGCTGCATCACGGTCCCAATAACCTCGCCGCCACATTGTGAATTTGACCTTCGCCGCTTCCCCGCCAAGCTTACCTTCGCTGCACATACGCCATCTTACTTTTTCCTTTAATCATTTTCCTTTAATCTCAATTGGCTCCGCCAATTGCCGCTACTATGGACCAAGCTGTTATCTCCACGCTGACGCGGCTGCGCCAGAACCTGGAATCCGTCATTGTTGGTAAGCCGGGAGCCTTGCAGGGCGTGATCCTCGCGCTGATCTGTGACGGTCATTTGTTGATCGAGGACATGCCCGGGGTCGGCAAGACCATCCTCGCGCGCACCTTGGCCAAATCCATTTCCGGGGACTTTAAGCGGATCCAGTTTACGCCGGACTTGCTCCCCTCG
>JBNNDZ010000503.1:0-4153 GCA_050285865.1 Puniceicoccales bacterium | reverse complement strand
GTCGCGACTCGGCTTGCGCATCGATGCGGCCTGCACGTTGTAAGGCGCGGAAAAATGCGCGGGCTGCATCGGCGTCGGCTCGCTCTTGATAATCACGCCATGCTTCGAAAACGATTTGCGCCGGGGTGCGTCCGGGTTGATGCCCGACCTCATCCTGATGAGCCAACTCTGCATCGCAAAGCAATCGGGCGGTTTCGCGTGTGAGCGGTAGCCCGCCGCGCGCGAACACAACGCCGATGCGTTCACCGGGTGCGCTACGGGTGAGCGTCGCCTGGATTTGTTCCACGATTACACGGGCTTCCAGGGTGACGGTCGGGGCAAGGATGACTTCCGGCCACGCGTCGGCCTGTGCGCGTTCGTGTTGCTCGGCCGCATCGGCGATTGGCCGGAGTGGGCGTTCGGTTTCGATTTCGCGCAGGTTGGCCGACTCGCCCAACGTTTCCAACGTGTCGCGCCAAAGTTGATCGTCGACGCCGATGTCGCCGGTCAGGGCGCAGAGAGCGAGTGAGTCCGCTGCATCGGGCAGCAGGCGCAGCAGCGTGAGCGCATCGGCATGGCCTGGCCCGAAGCCCATCGCGAAGACTTGCGCAAGGGGTGGTTCGTGGTCCCGGAGTTGTCGTGCGAGGTCGCGGTCTGCCCGCGCGGAGGTGATCAGTTTTGCGGCTTCCAGGTGCTCATAAAAACGGGTGGCGAGCTCGGCTGCATCGGCGTTGCTGAACGCGTCGGGTCCCCAGCCCGCGGCGTCGAGTTGGTCGCAGAGTTGGAGGAAGTCACTGGGGTCCAGCGTGGCGGCCTGGGCAATGGGGTTGCCGGGCAAGCTGGCGGCGGCGAGTTCCATGATGAGCCGCAGATCTTCGCGCACGGCGAGGGGGCGCGTATCGCCAAGTGTCGCGCGCAGGTGGGAGCGCAGCACGCCGGGTGTCCAAAATTCGATGCCGAGTGCCGGCGTGCTACTCAGCACCAGTTGACGTTTCACCCAGCCGATATGTGAGCTGTCGGGGGCGAGAAAAACGACCGGCTTTTCTTGTCGCCAGGCATCCTGAACCAACGCCGTGAACCAAGGCGCGGCCGCTTGCTGCCAGGCCGTTTCGGGATCGTTGGTGAAGAAAACCTTTTGCATTTCGGATTTGGGATTTGGGATTGCGGATTTGTCTAGTGCGCGGTTTTTAATCCGCAATCCGCGATCTAAAATCCGCAATCAGAGGTTCCACTCGATGTGGAGGGTTTTTTCGATGGTGGGGTGGAGGCTTTGGAAAACCGGGCAGGCGCGGCAGGCACGTTCGAGGGCGGCGCGCTGGTCGGTGGGGACGGTGGCCGGGGCCTGGATTTTTATCGGCAGGCGTGCAATGCGTCGTGGGGGATCCGACGACATGTGCTTTTCGATGTGGAGCTTCATGCCCGTCAAATCGATGCCGAGGGACTGTGCCTTGATGCCCATGATCGTAGCCATGCACGAAATCAGTGCGGCGGTACAGAGGTCGGTCGGGGAGAAGGATTCGCCCTTGCCGTGATTATCGACGGGCGCATCGGTGATGAGCGTCGCGCCGGAGGGTGAGTGGGTGGCGGTTGTGCGGAGGCCGCCGTCATAGGTTGCCGTGATCTCTACCATGCGCGGAGAGTGACGGCTACCCGCGCGCTGCGCAAATGAAATGGAGAGCTTTGCGCGGCAATGTGTCGGTGGTCGGTTGGGTCGGGGGCTTAGCTATGGCGCTGTCGAGCGGTCCATAGGTCCGTTCCTACCCGGTGCACCCAACCGTTGCTAATGTCGGCGATTAGCACCCGGCCACCACGCACGCAGTGGAGGAGATTATCGCCCAGCGGGAGGCCGGTGCGCTCCTTTAAGGCGGTGAGGATGGCACTGCGGGAATAGAGCCCCCAGCTTTCCAGGATTTCTGCGATGTCACCAAAATAGGGGAAGCCGCGAACCCAGTTGGTTTCATCCAACTGCTGCAGCGGACGAATGGTCCAGCGCACGCTGGCACCCCCGTCCACTGGGAGTGTGAACGTAAGGCGGCGCGGTAGGAACCGCGAGCGCCGCTTGGTGACTGTCGATAAGCTTTCTTTCACAAAGTAACTTTGTAATGCAAAGTTAATGTTTGTTCCAGTATTAACTTAGCCGGTTTCCGGTTGTTTTCAAATCGGTGGCGGCAATTTCCTGAATACGGGTTGCGCGCTTATACGGTGCCAGACTTGCCGGTTGTATAAAAAGAAACGGCCCCGGAGTCATCTCTCCGGGGCCGCCTTACCAGTCTATCTTATCTTGTCTATCTTGCGTCAGTCTTTCCTTGCCAGTTGGAAAAGTTTTATTGGCAGGCTTCGCATTCTTCGCCGTTGAGCATCGCTTCGAGGCTGCAGGCGGCTTTTTGCTCGGCCGTGTATTCCTTTTTCGGCGCTTCGGTCTTTTCTTCGTCGACCTTGCCCATGACACCGCGCGTTTCCTTTTTCACGCTGGTGGTGGCCTTTTCGATGTTGGAGGCACCGAGTGTGCGGAGGTAATACGTGGTCTTGAGGCCCTTGCGCCAGGCGGCGCGATACATGTGGGAGAGCGTCTTGAGGTCCGGCTTCGCGAGGAAGAGGTTCACGCTCTGTGATTGGTCGATCCACTTTTGGCGGCGGGCAGCGGCGTCGATGAACCACTCGTATTCGATACCGAAGGCGGTGGTATACTTGTCTTTCAATTCGCCGGGGATGCCGTCGATGTTGGCGAGTTCGCCGTCGAAGTATTTCAGTTGGTCGAGCACTTCGGGGGTCCACAGGTTGCGCTTCTTGAGGTCGCGCACGAGGTGGTGATTCAGGACAACGAAGTCGCCGCCGAGGTTACTCTTAACGTAGAAGTTCTTGTAGTAAGGCTCAATGCAGGGGCTGGTGCCCATGATATTCGAGATGGTCGCCGTGGGGGCGATGGCGAGCACGTTGGAATTGCGCATGCCCTGGGCCTGGATTTTCGTGCGGAGCGAATCCCAGTCCATCTTGCCGCCACGGGGGACGTCAATTTCGAGTCCGCGTTCGTCCTGGAGGAGGTCCAGCGTGTCGGCGGGCATGAGGCCACGCTGCCACTTGGAGCCTTCGTAGGTCGAGTAGCTGCCGCGCTCGGCGGCGAGGGCGCTCGATGCCTCGTAGGCGTAGTAGGCGATGGCTTCCATGAACTCGTCGTTGAACTCGACGGCTTCGGTGGAGGCGAAGGGGATGTCCTTCAGGTAGAGCGCGTTCTGCACGCCCATGACGCCGAGGCCGATCGGCCGGTGACGGCTGTTGGACGTAGCCGCTGCCTTCGTCGGATAGTAATTGATGTCGATGACGTTGTCCAACGCGCGGACGGCGACGTGGATGGTGTCACGGAGCTTGTCGAGGTCGAGCTCGCCGTTGGCATCGAGGTGGCTGTCGAGGACGACCGAGCCGAGGTTACACACGGCGGTTTCGTCTTCGGAGGTGTTGAGCGTGATCTCGGTGCACAGGTTGGAGCTGTGGATGACGCCGGCGTGGTCCTGCGGGGAGCGGACGTTGCAGGGGTCCTTGAAGGTGATCCACGGGTGACCGGTTTCAAAGAGCATGCGGAGCATGGCCTTCCACAGGTCGATGGCCTTGACGGTCTGGCTCCAGATTTCGCCTTCTGCGGCCTTGGCTTCGTATTCGAGGTATTTTTCCTCGAAGGCTTTGCCGTAGAGGTCGTGGAGTTCCTTGGCTTCGTTGGCGCGGAAGAGGGTCCAGTCGGCGCGCTCTTCCATGCGCTTCATGAACAGGTCCGGAATCCAGTTCGCGGTGTTCATGTCGTGCGTGCGGCGGCGGTCGTCACCGGTGTTGCGACGCAGCTCGAGGAAGTCCATGATGTCGTTGTGCCAGGTTTCGAGGTAGGCGCAGCCGGAGCCGCGACGCTTGCCACCCTGGTTGACGGCGACCAACTGGTCGTTGTGCATCTTGAGGAATGGGATGACGCCCTGGCTTTCGCCGTTGGTTCCCTTGATGTAGCTGCCGGTGCCGCGGACAGCGGTCCACGAACCACCGAGGCCGCCCGCCCACTTCGAGAGGAAGGCGTTTTCGGCGATGCCGCGCATCATGATGGACTCGATGGAGTCGTCCACCTTGTAAAGGTAGCAGGAGGACAGCTGGCTGTGCTGCGTGCCGGAGTTGAACAGTGTCGGCGTGGAGGAGCAGA
>JBNNDZ010000502.1:0-2764 GCA_050285865.1 Puniceicoccales bacterium | reverse complement strand
CCTCACTCACGCCGTTGTGGGAATCCATGTTCGCCGCAATGGCTGCCAGCCTGTTGATTGTGGCCATATGCGTTGTCGTGGCACTGCGCTTTTCCAGTCGCCTGCTGGACTTCATTCTCGTCCCGGTGCGCCAGCTTGCCGACACCGCCGGGCGTATTACGCGCTCCAATAATTACTCCCTGCGCGCCATCAAACAATCCAGCGACGAACTCGGCCGACTGACGGATGCGTTCAACCATATGCTCGACCAGATCGAGAAGCGCGAGCATGACTTGGAGCACGCCCGCAATGAGCTGGAGCAGAAAGTGCAACAGCTCAACCGTGAACAGGAACAGCTCCGCCAGGCCCAGATACGCGAACGCCGCCTGCAACAACGCCTCGTCGTGGCCCAGCGATTGGAGTCCCAAAACCTCCGCCACGCCAAGGAGCAGGCCGAATCACTCAGCACTGCCAAGTCGGAGTTTCTCGCCTCCATGAGCCACGAAATCCGCACGCCGATGAATGGCATCATGGGCTTCGCATCCCTCCTTTGCGAAACCGAACTCGACGAAGAGCAAAAAGAACTGGCAGCCATCATCCACTCCAGCGCAAATAACCTGCTCACCCTCCTCAACGACCTCCTCGATTTCTCCAAAATTGAAGCAGGCCGCATCGACCTGGACTATGCACCCTGCAATCTGGAGTCTCTGATGGACGAAGTGGAATCCATTTTCCGCCACGAAATCGACCGCAAACAACTCGCATTCAAAACCACGATCCACCCTAAGACTCCGCGCAAGATTGTGACCGATGCCAGCCGCCTGCGCCAAATCCTGTTCAACCTCGCGGGCAACGCCATCAAGTTCACTGACAAGGGTAGCGTCGAAATTTTCGTCGAGGCGACCGCTGTTACGGGCCATGAACCACTCCCCGAATATTCGCTCAACATTGAAGTGCGGGATAGCGGCATCGGCATCGCCGACAGCGACCAAGCCCGCATTTTCAATTCATTCACACAAGTCGACGCCAGCGCAACCAAGCGCTTCGGTGGAGCTGGCCTCGGCCTGGCCATCACCAAACGGTTAACCGAGATTCTCGGCGGTGAAATCGGCGTGCGCAGTCGACTCGGTGAAGGTTCTTCATTTTTTATTAGCGTACCCGTTCGCGGTGCCATGATGAGCTCTGACGCCGGGAAGCGCAATACACCGAGCCCCATCGAACCCGTAAAGCCGCTCCGCGTCCTCGTGGCCGAAGACAGCCCGGTCAGCCAAAAACTCCTGACTGCCCTGCTGCAAAAGCGCGGGCACCACACCGCAATCGCCGGGAACGGCGAAGACCTGCTCCGCGTATTCGAGCCTGGAAAATTCGATGTAATCGTCGCCGACATTCACATGCCGGTCCTCGACGGGCTCACCGCCATTCGTCGCCTTCGTAAAATCGAAGCAGCTGAAATTGGTGCCAATGAACTGCCCGCATTCGTCATCGTCGTGACCGCCGACGCCGTCGGCAACGACCGCGAAGCCGCCGAAAGCGCCGGTGCCGATGCCTACCTCAACAAGCCGATGGTCACAGAAGATTTCTATAAATTGCTCAAGAAAGCCCGCGAGCGTATCGAAGCCGGCATCGAATCCTAGTGTGCTGCCAGCGAAGTTTATTACAGTAATGAGGATGCGCAAAAGGCGGAGCCCGCTGCCCCTAACGAGCTTTCCCTGCGCTCAGCCAGGGTGCTGGAACTGCCCGGCAGAGACACTGGACACCACCTTCTTGGGAAGATAACTGAACTGACACCACACTAGCACCCTCGCCCCGTCAGGAGCCAGAGCACCATCCATAAAAAAAGCCCGATCGAAATGACCGGGCTTGGTGAAATTGTTTAGTTAAGCCTAGGAAAGCGCTTCGATCGCTTCCTCGCTAGTGCCATAGATCGGGAAGATCGAGGTGAAGCCCGAGATCTCAAAGACCTGCTTCACGTTCGGGTTCAACGTCGACAGCGCAATCGAACCATTCAGCTTCTTGAATTGCTTAGCCGCAGCCAATAAAACGCGCAGACCTGCGCTGCTGATATAGTCCAGCTCGCGGCAATCAACCAACACCTTGGCTTCGTTAGACTCAACAAGGCCGTTAAGCACTTCTTCGAGCTGACCGGACGTGCCGGCATCCAGGCGCCCTTTAAGGCTGACGATGTTGATGCTGTCTTGTTTGTCTTGAGTAATTTCCACAGTAGTCGGGGGTTGGTCGATTAACGTTCTAGTTTTGGCCAACAAAAAACGCCCGGACTGCCCCGGGTTCAAGTCTATTTATCATTTCGACCGAAATCTTCCATTTGTATAAATTGAAATTTTCATCTTGCAATCGCACCTAACCTCCTCCTTTTTACTCGGCTTCCATTGGAACCCTTGCCAGAGTAGCTCAGTGGTAGAGCAGAGGACTCATAAGCCTTTGGTCGGCAGTTCAAATCTGCCCTCTGGCACCACTTTATAGTCAACGACTTAGGAAACTTTCCCAAGTCGTTTTCTTATATCCGCCAACTACGTAAGTCGTTGATATTTGAGCCAATTTGGACAATTTAGGACAGAAATATGGAACCTTGTGGAACTCAAAACCCCATACAAAACTGGGTGTTAATTGCCCCAATCGCAACACATTCGCGACATAATTAACAAGAGTGGGAGTAAACACAGAACTTTCTTGGATGCCTTGGATTTCGCCGCCTTTGTCGATGGAGAGTAACTCCTCCCTGGAACCCCGGCCTCCCCCCCGGGGGGGGGGGGGGGGGGGGGGGGGG
>JBNNDZ010000501.1:0-6622 GCA_050285865.1 Puniceicoccales bacterium | reverse complement strand
CCAAAACTCAGCGACTGAGTTGCGTACTGCGACACCCTGTTCATGAACTGGGCTTTACTGCTCTGTTCGCTTAATTTTGATGAAACAAACCAATGCTGCGGGTTGCTTTCTGGGCGGCTTGGGGCGATAAGGGGGCATGGCTGCTCAAGGCGTCCTCTCCGTGCCCAATATCCGGTGGTTTATCGCCTTCCGGGTGTTTTTTTAACGCGCGGTTTTATTACCCGATCTTCCTGGTCCTGTTTTTGGACATGGGGCTCACTATGCAGCACTTCTTTGTGCTGAACGTATTGTGGGCGGCATCGATCGTTTTGCTGGAAGTGCCTTCGGGGGCGTTTGCGGACACTTTTGGCCGGGCAAATCTCGTGCGATTGGCGGGCGTGTGCATGGTCGTGGAAATGGCGATCATTGCGTTTGTGCCTCTTGGTGATGCCTGGTTGCTGCTGGCGGCGTTTGCGCTAAACCGAGTGATTTCTGGAGCGGCGGAGGCGTTGGCCAGCGGGGCAGACGAAGCCTTGGCTTACGACACGCTCAAGCAGCTGGGCCGTGAGAAGGAGTGGTCGAACGCGCTGGATTTGCTGATGCGGATTCAATCCGGCGGGTTTTTGGCGGCTATGTTGATCGGGGCCGCCGTTTACGATGAACTATTCCTCAACGGAGCGCTGACACTGGTTGGGCTGCGGGGAAATTTGACTGGCGAAGCGACGATGCGCTTCCCGCTTTACCTGACGCTGCTCACTTCGGGTATCGCGCTTTATAGTGCGTTTAAGCTGACCGAGCCGCCGGAGGTTGGGCAGGAGGACGAGGCACCCGCCCCGAAGTCACCGGGGGCTGCGTTTGCCCTGGTTGCGAAAACCGGACGCTGGATTTTGTCGACGAAGGTCGTGCTGACCCTGATCGTGGCGGCGGTTTGCTTCGACAGCCTGGTGCGGGTCGGGTTGACGATTAACAGCGAATACTACCGGCTGATCGGTCTGCCGGAGGCGGCTCTGGGGATCATGGGAGCTGTGGGCGGTTTGATGGGGCTGTTTATACCGATCGTTGCGCGTAAGCTGGTGGTAAACAAGTCACCGGTGTTTAATTTTTCGCTGCTGGCGGTGGTTATTTTAATCAGTTTGATTGGGCAGGCGCTGCTTATTCCATTCTGGGGAGTGGTACCGGCGATGGGTATCGGCGTGTCGATGTTCATGCTCAACTTTTTCATCAGCAATTACTTGAATGAGGCGGTGACGGATTCCCGTCGTCGTGCGACGGTGTTATCATTCCGCAGTCTGGCGTGCAACATTGCCTACGGGTTCGCCGGTTTGGTTTTTTTCGGGCTGACTTTAGGGCTTAAGGGTGGAGCGCAGGCGACCGATATGTCATCCGACGGTGACGCGATATTTGCTCATTTATTAAGGGCTATGCCGGTGCTTTTTATTTTTTTAATGCTTTTCCTCGCGTGGTTTACGCATTTTCATCGTCCCAACGATAACCAGAAATCAACCTGAACCCAGTGCCTCACCCGTATTAATTTCCGTTGCCAAACGGATGTTTTAAAGGAACAATTTCTTAATTATGAAACGAGTTTACGTCGTGGAAGATCAGACGATCCTGCGGGATCTGATCATCCGCCTATTGGAATCCTATCCCGATATCGAGATCGCCGGTTCCACGGGCGACGGCCAAATTGCGGTCGCAGAAGTCATGAAGGTCCAGCCGGACATTCTCATTTTGGACATCATGCTGCCCAATTTGAACGGTGTTGAGCTACTGCGGCAAATCCGCAAAGGGCAACACAAGCCGCGTGTACTCGTTTTTTCCGCGTTCCCGAGCAAGAGCACCGTCAAGAAGCTCCTTGAAGCGGGCATCGACGGCTTTGTCGAGAAGGACGCGAATTTGTCCGATCTTGAAGTCGCGGTGGAAAAGATCGTTGCCGGGCAAACGCACTTTGGTCTGCGCATTGTAGACATCATGCGCGAGATCATGGTTAATCCGAACCAGAGTGACTCGTTGGACGAGCTGACTCCCCGCGAGCGCCAAATTCTCCAGCTCATTGCCGAAAGCTGTACCAGTAAGGAGATTGCCCAGAAGCTCGATATTTCGGTGAAGACGGCTGATACCCACCGGGCAAATTTGATGAAGAAGCTCGATGTACATGACGTTGCCGGGCTTACGCGGCAGGCCATCGCATTCGGGTTGATTGATCCGCCACAGAACCCCGTGTAAAAATCGCGTATCAGGGGCAAAATTTACTTTTGCCCTTTATGAAGGATTTGGTTTAGTTAGCTACATGATCCGTCCAGCTGCTATGAACCGTCTCCTTTGCTTGGCCCTCGTCGCGATGCTCGCTGTCTTTGCTTCGGGCTTCCGTAAGGTTGCCTATAAGACGGGGCCAGAGATCATGGAAGAGGTGGCCAATCGCCACACGGCGGATACCGAACTGGAGCTTATTAAGCTCGTTGTGGTCGATGAAGACGCCAACACCCAGGTCCGCGAGATGCTCAGCGTATTCAGTCAGGACAAGGAAGGCGATGCGAGTTACCTAATCCGCTTCCTGTCTCCTTCGGACGTCAAAGGCGTTACCCTGTTGACCAACGAGGCGAAATCCAAGAATCCCGAGCAGTGGTTTTATATGCCAGCACTGGGCCAGGCCCGTATGGTCTCGGGTGAGAATCGCAGCGGCTATTTCATGGGGTCGGATTTTACTTTTGAAGATCTGCGCCGCGAGAACACGCAAGAGCACGAATATCACCGCCTGCAGGACGACAAGTTCAACGGCCGCGACGTGTATGTGGTCCTGGCAGCACCGGTCAATGTCGAAGTGGAGGAGGCAACCGGCTACGCCAATCGTATGCTTTACATCGACAAAGCGACTTTCAACGTGCTCAAGGCTGAGTTTTACGAGCCCGGCAAGACAGAACCAGTTCGTGTTCTGGAGGCCGATGACTATACTGAAGTCGAAGAGGGCGTGGACGCCGACCGCCCGCAGCGCATTCGCATGCGTAATAAGGAAACGGGCACTTATTCGGTCATGACACTGCTCAAATCGCGCCTCAATGCCGAGGTGGACCCAGAGGTCTTCAACCCGGATAGTTTGTCTAGCTGGACTCCAGAAATGGACGACAAGCTCCTCATGGCTTTTGACTCAAAGAATTAAGGCGCAGCACGCGTCCAAGCTTGCCCCACTCGGCCAGCTCCCCTATGACTCTTGGCTTTGATTCATCCAGGGGTATTGCTGGGGGAACGCGTTATCTACCGTGCAGCGCTTGTTCAAATTTTGCTACGACTACGCCTACGCGATCTTTGGTATCGTTCTGGCGCTGACAGCCTTATCCATCTGGCAGGCGTTTAACCTGAACGTCTCCGTTTCCACCGAATCGCTCATCCCCAAGGGAAGCCCGCTCCAGCAGGAATACGAGCGCGTGGTGGATGATTTTGGTTCCGACCAGCTTGCGTTGGTTTACGTGGAAGACCCGGAGCTTTTTACCCCGGAAAAGCTGGAGCTACTCAAGGGGCTGAGTAAGCAACTGCAGAAATTGCCCGCCGTTGAGCGCGTGGAGTCGTTGTTCAGCGTGAGCGACATCCGGTCGGTTAATGGCTGGATTGATACCTCGCCCTTGCTGCGTAGTATACCCAGTTCGCAGGAAGCAATCGACGCGAAGCAAGCGCAAGCCATTGATAATCCGCTGATGCGTCGGACGATTATTTCGGACTCCGGTGATGCGACGCTCATCACGCTTTACCTCGCTCCCAGTAGCTCGGCGGACGGTGCTGCCATCGACCGCGACCGGGAGGTGTTTGAACAAATTGACGAGCTGCTCAACGGCCGTAACGAAGTCCCGCCAACGCAACTTCCGCACGGCGCGGAGAACATGCCGGAGGCGGTGCGCCAGGCGCTGGAAGCCAAGGCGCGCGAGCAATCCCCGCAGCCCATCGATTATACGCAGTCATTCCAGCGTGTATTCCAAGTGGGCAGCCCAGCGCTGCATGTGTGGATGGCCGATTATATTATCGAGGACCAGAAAGTTCTCCTGCCCGCCGCATGCCTGGTACTCGTCATTTTGATAGGCCTATTGATGGGTAGCTTCCAGGCCGCGATTATCCCGGTGGTCAATGCGATCGTGGCGACCTCTTGGACTTTCGGGATGATGGTCGCGCTGGATATCCCCATTACGATGCTCAACTACATCGTGCCGGCGCTGATTCTCATCATCGGAGCGACGGAAGATGTGCACGTCATCAATGAATATCGGGAGGCGAAAGAGGAGGGCATCCTCGGCTCGGCAGCGGTCATGCAGATCGCGCAGCGCATCGGGTTGACGTTGTTTTTGACGGGGCTGACGACGTCGCTAGGCTTCGCAGTGACGGGCCTGAATGCACTCGCGATCATGCAGGAGTTTGGCCTCACCGCGGCCATTGGCATGGTTGCGCGGTTCCTGATTTCCATTACCTTTCTGCCTGCCTGGCTGCGGGTGTTTGGGCGCTTCATTCCTGCCGTCGATAAGGGGAAGAAGCACGAAACCAAGCATCACCGGTTGACTGAGCGCGTGGGGGAGGTCGTCCAAAAACGACTGCTCAAAAACCAGCACAAGGTGATCGCCGTATTTGCACTGATTGCTTTGCCCTGTCTGCTGATGGTGCCGAAAATCCAAGTCAGCAATGACTTGATGAGCTTCCTGCGACCGGACTCTCCGATCGTCGAACGGCTCGATCTGGTGGCCAATGAGCTGAGCGGCAGCAAGGTCATATACGTTACGTTCAAGGGGTCGCCCGGGGACTATAAAAAAGCGGCCAAGCTCCAGCAGATTGAAGCATTTTCCAACTGGCTGCGCGAAGACCCGCGTTTGGACACGGTAACCTCGCTGGCGGATTACATCGCGCTCGTCAACAAGGCGATGAAGGGCGGGGATGCTGCGGATCAGGTCGTGCCAAGTGAGGACAATCTCGTGGCGCAGTATCTGGTCTTTTTCCACCGCTCAGACCTCAAGCCCTACGTCACTGGTAACTTCTCAACGGCGAACATTGTCATTCGTTGCAACATCAGCGACAGCAGTGAGCTCAACCGACTCGCGGCCGACATCGAAGAAAAGATGTATACGGGTGACTTCGGGCGGCACAGTATCAGCGTAACCGGGAAAGCCGTTATGGTGGCCTCGGCGGTGGACAAGATTATCGGAGGACAAGTCGTTTCCTTGTCCAGTATGACGCTGCTGCTGTTCATCATCGTGGGCATCCTCTTCTTGTCCACCCGCGCCGCGAGCCTGGCGGTGTTGTCGAATTTGTTTCCGGTGGTCGTGGTGTTTGGGGTGATGGCATTGTTCGATGTTTCGCTGAATGTCGGCACCTGCATGGTGGCGGCGATCACGATTGGTATTGCGGTGGACGACACGCTGCACCTGATGGTGCGCTACAATCAGGAATTGAAGCGTCTTAAGGACGAGCACCGTGCGATCCTGGCTGCGGTAAAGGCCGAATTCTTTCCGGTGTTGACGACTTCTCTTGGTTTGGCAGGTGGCTTTATCATCCTCGGATTTTCCAGCTTTGTGCCAGTGATGCAATTCGGCCTGCTCAGCGCCCTGGTGATGATGCTGGCGGTGATCGCAGACATCATTTTGACGCCGGTGCTGCTCTCGACTACGCGCTTGATTACCCTCTGGGATGTGCTCGGCTTCAACCTTCGCAATGCCTTGCTCGAGCGTTCCGAAATGTTTGCCGGATTGACGAAATGGCAGGCCAAAAAGCTCATCTTGCTGGCCACCCTCGAGGAGCGCGAAATCAACGAGTACATCGTTCGCGAAGGAGATGTTGGCGATTCGGTTTATGTGATCATCGACGGCGAGTTGGAGGTCACGAAGAATATTGATGGCAATCGGGTCGTTTTATCGAAACTCAAACTCGGTGATGTTTTTGGCGAGGTTGCCCTGATCTCGGACGTCAAGCGCACGGCGGATGTCAGTTGCACGACAGACACGCGATTGTTGGTACTGAATTGGCAGCAGTTAGAGAACCTGCAAAAGTATAATCCGTTCCTGTCGTCACGTTTGTTCCTGAATCTCTCGCGGATTCTGGGGCAGCGTTTGAAGTCGTCGCTGGAACGCATGGAGTCCCCCGCACCGTTCCCTACCCGCACTCCTTTCCGGTCGCGTCGGAAGGGGTAGTGGTTTTTTTGGTGCGTGGTGCTTGGTTCGTTGGTGCCAAGGACCACGCTGCTTGTACAAACCAAGCACCGTAAACCGCGCACCAATCACAAAGAACCACGCACCGCTACACAAAGACCAGCCGGAGGCGTGTTTTGCGTGAGCTGTATTTTGCGGCCAGCTCTTCGATGAAGCCCTGGGAGCGACGGTAGGTCTGCTGGCGTTTGCTGGTGAAATAGCGACCCGGCGGGCAGACGGTGCGGCGCAGGCCCGTGATGAGCACGATGGCTTCGCGGCAGCCGCCGACTTTACGCAGCGCGCGCATGATCTCGGGCTGGAGGAAAAGCGGGTCGTCGTCAGCACCGGTGAGGTCGCAGTGGGCAAAGCCGACGTCACGGCGGCCTTGTAGGTGGAGCTTCAGGATCTTGCCGATGGCAGAATTGAGCTCGGAGAAATCTTCGTTGCCCGTTCGCTGGGCAAAGGCGACGGCGGATTCGATATGCTTC
>JBNNDZ010000500.1:0-5945 GCA_050285865.1 Puniceicoccales bacterium | reverse complement strand
TCTTGGTCGAGACAACCTGCCCGATGACGCGTGCGAGGAACATCGGAGGTTACTTCTTAGCGGGAGCCTTGACGGACGGGAGGATGCTGCGAACCTGCGCGTCCGGACGGGCGATGACGTGGGCGCTGACGACTTCGCCATACTGCGAAGCGGCTTCCGCACCGGCGTCGATTGCGGCCTTCACGGCGGCAACATTACCGGTGACCGTAGCGCTGACCAATGCGCTGCCGACACCCTTCATCGGGCCGGTCAACGTGACGTTGGCCGACTTGAGCATGGCGTCAACGCCGTTGACAAGGGATACAAGGCCCTTGGTTTCGAGGAGTCCAATTGCTTCTTGGGACATATCTAGTTAGGTTGGTTGTTAAATCGGTGGTTGAAAAAATTATCGGGCGGCGACCTGCTTTTCCACGAGGCGACGCGTTTCATTGGCGATCACCAGCTCTTCGTTGGCCGGGATCACGATGATTTTCACTTTGGAGTCGGCGGACGATACAACGCCCTCCTGCCCCATGTTATCGGCGTTGATGGAATCATCGACCGTCACGCCAAGTTGCTCCAAGCCGGCGCAAACGGCGGCGCGGATGTCGGGGTTGAACTCGCCAATGCCGCCGGTGAAAACGATGGCGTCGAGTCCGTTCAAATCGAAAAGGAAGGAGCTGGCCCAGCGGCGGATTTCATGCACGAGCATGTCCACTGCGAGCTGCGCGTCGGCATTACCCGAAGCAGCGGCTTCCTTCACGTCGCGCAGGTCGTTGCTGACGCCCGACAAGCCGAGAAGCCCGCCTTCCTTCGTTAGTTGGCGCTCGATCTCGTCGAGGCTGAGGCCCATTTGCTTTTGCGCAAAGGGAATCGCCATCGTGTCGAGGTCGCCCACGCGGTTGTTTTGCGGGAGACCGCTTTGCGGGCTGAAGCCCATGCTGGTCCCGATGGCCTTGCCGTTGAGAATCCCCGTGACCGACGAACTGCCGCCGAGGTGGCAGGAGATCACCCGTAGCGGAGCGCCTTCAAACGCGGCATCCTCGCCGTGGTAAAGCCCACGCACGCGCTCGGCAATATCGTCGCGGCCCATCAGCTCAGCCGAGCGTTCGGCGACGAACTTGTGTGAAGCGCCGTGGAATCCGTAGCGGCGGACGCCGGCTTCGAACCAGGCCTTTGGCACCGCGTAACGCTTCGCCGCAGGCTTGACCCACTGGTAAAACGCCGTCTCGAACAAGGCGACGAGCGTGGCGTCCGGGGCCTTCTTTTGAAACTGCCGGATACCGGCAGCGTAAGGCGGATTGTGAGCGGGCGCAAGCGGCGCAGTTTTGTCGAGCGCGTCGAGGACAACCTCGTCCGCCACGCGGCAACCACTGACTTCGCCCCCCATCACAGCCTTGAAACCGACCGCGTCGAGGTCGCTGAGCGAACTCAGACTCCCCTCCCCGATCAGCTTTTGCAGGCTGTCCTCGATCACTTCCCCATGATCTTCCACGCGCTCATACTTGCCCTTCGAGATCTCGGACAGGCGGTCGCCCTCCGCGCGGAAGAGCGTGTATTTGTACGACGTGGAGCCGAGGTTGGCGACGAGGATATTCATTGGATAATTCAGGCGCGAAGGCGGTTTGAAACCGCCCGGCGCGGGGCTGCTGTTAGGCGATGAAAGCGCCGAGTGCGCCGAGGTCTTCGTGCGGGCGTGCGATCACCTGAACGGCGACTACGTCTCCGAGGCGGCTGCCAGCTTCGGCGGCGGCATCCACGGCGGCCTTAACACTGGCGACATCGCCGGTGAAGAAAGCGGTAACGAGGCCACTGCCGACCTTTTCCCAGCCGGTCAAGGTGACGTCGGCGGCCTTCAGGGCGGCGTCGCTTGCTTCAAGCAGCGTTACGAAGCCCTTGGTTTCGATCATTCCGATTGCTTTGCTCATGATACTTCGAGGTTGAAAGCTTATTTAAAATTGATGGTGCGACGAAAATTAGACGCCGTACTGCTTAAGGAGGTCCGGGTGAGGACGTGCGATGACGTTGGCTGCGACAAATTCGCCAACGCGTTGGGCGGCTTCCTGGCCAGCGTCGACCGCGGCCTTGATGCTGCCGACATCTCCCTTGACGAGAACCGTCAGGAATCCGCCGCCGATTTGGACCTGCTTGACGACTTCGACGCCAGCGGCCTTGGACATGGCATCCGTGGCTTCAACGCTGCCGACGAATCCCTTGGTTTCGATCATTCCGAGTGCTTCACTCATAGTGTTTACGATTGTTGGGTGTTAAATTTCAGGTTGGGTAAAAGTTCGATTACTTGACCAATTCGCAAAGCGTATTCGGGCCAAGTCCACAGGCATTGCCTTCGTCCGTATCAAGGTGCACTTCCAGCTTAAAGCTCGGGTCCACGCGGCACAGCAATTTGTCAAAAGTCGTTCCGCACGGTCCATGCACCTTGAGCTTCATCATGTCCTTGTGCTTCACACCGTAGAACTCAGCGTCTTCCGGAGACATGTGGACGTGGATTCCGGCGCGAATGACACCGAAGGGCATTTCAAAGAAGCCGTTCGGCCCCATGAGCATGCAACCGGGCGTGCCCTCGATGTCGCCCGAGAGGCGGACCGGGATATCAAAGCCCAGGGCACGCGCATCCGTGTAGGCCAGCTCTACCTGGTTGATGTTCCGGCAAGGGCCGAGGATGCGGAGGTTGGAAATTACATTACTACGCGGGCCAATCAGCGTAACGGTTTCCTTCGCGGCATATTGGCCCTCCTGGTAGAGCCACTTCATCGGCGTTAGCTGGTGGCCTTTGCCAAAAAGGATTTCCACGGCCTCCTGTGTCAGGTGGCAATGGCGGGCGCTGATGTTAACCACCAACGGGTTCGGACCCAGAGCCTGGCGTGGCGTCGGCAATTGCATCCGCTTGTAAACCGCTTGGCGAACCAGGTGTTCAATAGCGGCGCGCGGCGGTGGCATCGTAGACGGGGTGGACATATCAGAACGTGAAAAGTGGGTTTATGGCGGTTTTTCAATGCTTATAATTTGGTTTTTGTTGGGTTTCGTCAATGAAAATTTTGGTTTCTGTGTGATTTCGCGCTTTTTGCCTTGATTGAATCACGAAAAAAGCGGTATTCTGCCCCTTATGTTAGCAGCGGAAAGGCAAACCCACATCATTCAAACTCTGAATGAGCATGGCAGCGTCCGCACCACAGAGCTCGCCGAGCGTTTGAATGTGACGGACGAAACCATCCGCCGCGACTTGGAGCAATTGCACGCCGAAGGTATCCTCCGGCGCACGCACGGGGGCGCTGTCCCGGTGCCGGTAGAGCGCGAGGAGCTCCCCCACGACGCCCGACAGGTCCGCAACCACGAGGAAAAGGAAGCCATTGCCCGCACGGCAGTTTCCCTCATTCGCCCCAATGACGTGGTTTACTTCGATGCCAGCTCGACCTGCTATGAGCTCGCGCGCCTGTTGGTCGATATGCCGCTCAAGGTGTTAACCAATTCCCACCTCATCGTTGCCCAACTACGCCGCCACGAAGCAATTGAGCTGATTTGCATCGGTGGTGATTACGACCGCAAGTCACACAGTTTCGTCGGCCCAGCCGCCCAACGCGCCGCCCAACGCTACCGCATCGACAAGATGTTCTGCTCGGGCAATGGCATCGACGCCAACCTCGGCGTGAGTGAGATCAACGAGTGGCAGGCGACCATCAAGGAACTTGTCATCGGCCACGCCCAACAGGTCATTTATTTGGCCGACCATACCAAGATTGGCAGCGTCTCCGCCTACAGTTTTGCCTCCTGCGAGTCCGTTTCCAAGCTCGTGACCAACGCCACCGCCGATGCGGAAAAACTGGCCGACATCGGCCAACGCGGCGTCGAAGTCCTACTCGCTCAGCCCCATGCCAAGGCCATTGCTTCCTAGCAACTATTTACCCCCTCGAATCCAATTCCATCCCCTGAACGTTATCCATGAAAAAAGTTTACCTCGCCATTGATCTGGGCGCCGGCAGCGGCCGTGTGATCGCCGGCATTTACGACGGCTCACAAATCACGCTGGAGGAAGTGAACCGCTTCCCCAACAACCCGGTCAACGTGCACAACGGCATGTACTGGAGCCTCTTCGCTTTTTACCGCGAAGTGCTCACCGGTATTAAAAAGGCGCGGGCCCGCTGGGGCAACGACATCGTCAGCGCAGGCGTCGATACCTGGGGTGTGGACTACGGCCATTTCAGTCCGGTTGGCGAACTGATTGGTAGCCCGCGTTGCTACCGCGATCCCCGCACCGACGGCATGGTCGAGGCAGTCCGCAAGGTTGTCTCCGGCGAGGAGATTTATGCGCGCACCGGCATCCAAACAATGGCGCTGAACACCATTTACCAGCTCTACGCCGAGAAGCTCGCGAACTCCGCCACGCTGAATGCGTCGGACCGCTTGCTGTTCATGCCCGACATCATCAACTTCTTCCTGACCGGGCAAATGGTCAACGAGCGCACCATCGCCAGCACCACTCAGTTGTATAATCCCAACACCGGCGACTGGGACCACGAACTCATTGCCCAGCTCGGCCTGCCGGACCAAATCTTTGGCTCGATTGTCGACCCCGGCGTGCCACTGGGCGATGCCATGATCGACGGCGAACCCCTGCCGATTGTCACCGTCGGCGCGCACGACACCGCCAGTGCCGTGGCCGCCGTGCCGATGGAGCACGCCCGCAGCGCCTACCTGAGCAGCGGCACCTGGTCCCTGCTCGGCCAGGAACTCAGCAACCCGATCATCAATGAAGATTCGGCCCGTGAAAACTTCACCAATGAAGTCGGCGTCGACGACACCATTCGCTTCCTCAAAAATATTACCGGCATGTGGCTGGTGCAGGAGTGTAAGCGTGAGTGGGACCACGACCGCGAAACCCCGCTGGACTTCGGTGAGCTCGCCGCCGCCGCCCGCGAATCCGATCCGTTTGTCGCCTTTATCGATGCGGACGACCCCAGCTTTGCCACACCCGGCAACATGCCGCAGCGCATCAACGACTACCTGAAGTCACACCAGCAACCGATGCCAGCCAGCCATGGCCAGATCGTGCGCGTGATCTACGAATCCCTCGCCCTAAAATACAAGCACACCATGAAAAAGATGGTCGCGCTGACCGGGCAGGAAGTCGACGTCCTCCACATGGTGGGCGGAGGCTGCCAGAACGACTTGCTCAATCAGTTCACCGCGAACGCCCTTGGCATTCCGGTAAAAGCCGGTCCCGTCGAAGCCACCGCCCTCGGCAACATCCTCATGCAAATGAAGGTCGACGGCGCGATTGGAACCCTCAGCGACGGTCGTCGATTGGTTGCCAATTCCTTCGCCACAAAGACCTTTGAACCACACGACGCCAAGCGTTGGGACGAGGCTTACACCAACTTCATCGAAACCCTGAAGCTCAGCTAACGCACGGCTTCGAAACTTATAATAGCCGCAAGAAAGCTCAAAATGACGCAAAAGAATCGCAATTCCTTAGCTTCAACAGATTTGCGGCTTAGCGCCTTTTTGCGGCCAATTCGCTATTCTATCATTTTAAATAGCAGAGCATCTGATGATTAATTTCCAAGCCCGCCCCAAAGAAAAGCGCGTCCAGTTCATGGCCACGTGCCTGTGTGATGCATTTTTCGACGACGCCGCCCAGGCCAGTGTCGAAGTGCTGGAACACCTCGGCGTCGAAATTGAGTTCCCCGCCGGGCAAACCTGCTGCGGCCAGCCCGCTTTCAATTCAGGCGACTGGAACAACTCCCGCAAAGTTGTGCGCCACGTCATGGACACCTTCAAGGGCGATGAACCGGTCGTCGTGCCCTCGGGCTCCTGCGCCGCAATGGTCTTTCACGGCGCGCCGCTGGCCTTTGAAAAAGAATCCGCCGACGACCGCCAACGCGTGGATCAAATTGCGAACCGCACTTGGGAATTGTCCGACTATCTCGTCAACGGTCTCGGCATCACTG
>JBNNDZ010000499.1:0-3668 GCA_050285865.1 Puniceicoccales bacterium | reverse complement strand
GAAGCAAGCGTCGTGGACTTACCAGAACCGGTCGGACCAGTCACCAAAATGAGCCCGCGCGGACGCGTCAGCAGGTCCTTCACCTTGTCGGGCAGACCGATTTCACGCAGGCCGAACATTTTGTTCGGAATCTGGCGTAGAACCATGCCGTAGTTGCCCTTGGCCTTCATTACCGACACGCGGAAACGCGCGCGGTCCATAAACGCGAAGCCGAAATCCGCCCCGCCGACCGTTTTGAGCTTTTGCTGGTGGCCGTCGGAAGTGATGGCCGACATGAGGGCCTCGGTGTCCTCGGGCTCCAAATCTGGCCCGTCCACCGGGACCATCGATCCACCCGTGCGCAGCGTGGGGGGCTGCCCCACTTGAATATGCAGATCCGATGCGCCTTCGTCGCACATCAGGTTCAACAGCTCATTCATTTCGTAGCTCATGGCGGGATCAGTTAATTCAAAATTGAAAATTCAGAATGCAGAGAGGCCTTATGGAGCGAATCTTACGCCTGTTTTTTAATTTGAACTTTGAATTTCGCGTTTCGACTAGCTCATGTCGCCCACGGTGACGTGGAGCACTTCTTCGATGGTGGTCATGCCGGCGGAAACCTTGCGGAAACCGTCTTCACGCATCGAACGCATACCCGCTTCACGCGCCTTGCTGCGCAGTTCAACGAGGTTGCGACCTTCGTAAATCATTTGCTGGACCTCTTCAGAGACGACGAAGAACTCGAAAATACCCATACGGCCTTTGCAGCCCGTGTTGTTGCACTTAGCGCAACCTTCGCCCTTAAAGAACTGGGCGTCATTTAGTTGCGTTTCCGAGACGCCCATCGCGTTGAGCTCGTGGACTTCCGGAATGTAGGGCTGCTTACAATTCAGGCAGATGCGGCGAACAAGACGCTGAGCCAGCGCACCCCGCAACGCAGCGGACACGAGGAACGGCTTCACACCGATGTTTTGCAGACGAGTAACCGCGCTGGGAGCATCGTTGGTGTGCAGGGTCGAGAACACCATGTGACCGGTCAGCGACGCGTTAATCGCGATTTCCGCCGTTTCAAGGTCTCGAATTTCCCCCACCATGATGATGTTCGGGGCTTGGCGAAGCATCGAACGAAGCGCCGCCGCAAAGGTCATCCCGACGTCCTTGCGGACCTGCACCTGATTGATGCCGCCCATCTGATACTCCACCGGGTCTTCAACCGTGATGATCTTGCGGTCCGGGTGGTTAACGTAATTAAGCGCCGAATATAGCGTGGTGGACTTACCCGAACCGGTCGGACCGGTGACGAGGAACACGCCGTCGGGCATCGCGATGATGCGCTCGAAGTTGGCCTGGTCATCCGAGAAGAAGCCCAACTGCGGCAATCCGAGATTCAGGCCTTCCTTGTCCAAAATACGCATGACGATCGACTCGCCATACACCGTGGGCAGCACGGAGACGCGAAGGTCAATCACCTTGCCATGGGCCTTCATCTGAATACGACCGTCCTGCGGAATACGTTTTTCCGCAATGGAGACGTTCGCCATCAACTTGAGTCGGGAAATAATCGACGGTTGGAGGCGCTTCGGCGGATTTTCCACCTCTTGCAGGCGACCATCAATACGGTAGCGGACACGGAAGCGCTTTTCCAGCGGCTCCAAATGGATGTCCGACCCGCGGCGCTTCATCGCCTCGGTGATGATCATGTGCACGTAGCGAATGATCGGCGCAGTCTCTTCGTCGGCCCCCTCTTCGTCCCCAGTGGGAAGCTCGAGGTCGACATCGACATCTTCCAAGACATCGCGATAAAGGCTGTCCATGCCTTCCATGCCGCGGGCCTCGGGGCTGTCGTAATAATTCTCAATCGCCTTCTCGATCGCCTCCGGCGTGGTGAGCCGGGTGTTGACGCTCATCTTCAGCACGTGGCTGAGGCTGTCGATGGAGTCCACGTCGAGCGGGTCGCAGGTCGCGAGCTCCAACGTGTTGCCATCCACCTCCACCGGGAACACCCGGTAGCGGACCGCCATGTCACGTTGCACGAGCTCGAGCGCGTCGTGCGAGACACGGATGTCCTGGAGATCGATGGTCTCCATGTTGAACTCCTCAGCGAGGGCATCAACTATTTGTTGTTTAGTGCAGGCACCCGAATTGACGATGAGCTCAATAGCTTCACCGTCCAGGTTTTCAGGCGGTTCGTCTTGGGCGCCGGCCTCGGCCAACGCCCGATCAACGGTTTCCGCGTCCACGAGGCCGCGGTCCTGCATGAGTTGGAGAACAAAATCGTCAGCGGAAGTCACAAGGTATAAGAGATTAAAGTCGTTGAAATGTTGGGCAAGCCCCGAAGTTTCTCCTTTACGGGCTTGGTGTAAAGGAGGAAATGCCCCGAAGTCCTTATCACTTGGCAGTTTCTAGCGCACCGGCCGAATTGAAATCAAGCTTCTACCCTAGATTTATGCAGTGATCGGGATTAGGCAGCGGTCGGAGGGCAGCGGTCGGAAGTCGGAGGTCGGAAGTCGGAAGTCGGAGCACGGAAGTCAGTAGTTGGAAACTTACATCAGATCACTGATCTCCGACTTCCGACCTCGGATTACAGACCTCCGACCTCCGTTCTCCGTCCTCCGACTTCCGACCTCGGATTACAGACCTCCGACCTCCGTTCTCCGTCCTCTGATCTCAGCTTTCTCACGCTCCGGTCAAAACCGCCGCCAGGCGATCAACCAATGGCAATTGCGACTCCTTAAGTCGGCGCTTGGCCTCGGCAACGGGGACCATCTCCACGCGGTCCACCTCGGGAATCAGCATCTTTTTGCCCGATTTGGGTGGCCATTCGATGGCAATTTCGTTGCTGACGGGCATGCGGCCCTCGGCCCACTCACCGCGAAACGCCCAGGCGTGCACCACTTTGCCGCCTTTTTGTGTAATGGTGTCCAGCGGCCAAAAAATGACGTTACAGTCACTCGCTGCTGGTGGTTCGAGCCCGGTTTCCTCGAAAAACTCGCGCCGGGCGACTTCGAGCAGGTCGGTTTCGTCCTTTTCGGGCTCCCCCTTGGGGATCGACCAGTAGCCGGCGTCTTTCTTTTGATAATACGGCCCACCCGGATGCGCCACGAGCACGCGGAGCTCGTCACCCGAGTCGTCATACATAATGAGTCCTGCAGCAGTGCGTTTCTTCGCCATTACTCCGCACGTTCAAACGTCCGCGGCTCCAGGTCAAAGCGAATGTGGTAGGTGGGCTCGTCGTTGTCCTGCTCGGCGATGTCTCGGTATTCTAAGGCCTCTGCGTAATCAGGATGCGCATAGTCAAAGATCGAGAGGTAGCTATTACCACCTTCATCGTTGCCGTTTTCGCCCACCGAATAAAGAATTGCGCGGGTCGGGTCGTAGCGCACCGGCTGCAGGTCATATGGGTCTACGGGTGCGGCGTCGATGTATTCCGGGACGAGGGCGTCGAGCGTGGGCGGTAGGTCGCCATGCTTCATCTGGTAGAGTCGCAGCGCAATCATCGTGTAGATACATTCGCTGGATAGATCAAGTTTGACCAAGTGTGAGTTCACTTTCGAGACCGCCGGGACGACAAGGTCTATGATGCGCTCGCCTACGTAGTTGCCCGACAGCACCAACTCGAGTTTACTCGGCTCTGGAAGGGGAATCGCGGGGCGCCAGGGGCGATCCGGCAACAGCTCATCTTGTTTCTC
>JBNNDZ010000498.1:0-7365 GCA_050285865.1 Puniceicoccales bacterium | reverse complement strand
ATCACTTGAAGCTCATCTTGGAACCATTCCAGTGATTCCAAGTCATTGGCGTCATTGCCCACATTGAAGGCAAGCACCAGGTCGACCTCATTGCGACGTAGGCGCTCCAAATTCATTTTTCCCGGGCTAGGGCTGATGCTGATCGAGCAGCCGGGAAAGCTTTGTTTAAATTCCCGTATGATTTCCGGCAGGACCAAGTGCGCGCAGGCAGGTGTCGCCCCAACGCGCAAACGTCCACGCCCCCAGCCATCGAAATTGCCAATGCGCTCGCGCATGGATTCTAAGCGAGCGAGGATTTCCGTGGCTTCGCGAATGATGAATTCGCCCGGCTCAGTAGGACGGATCCGCCGGCCTTCGCGCTCAAACAGACGATGACCGATATCGTTTTCCATCGCTTTAACCGCATGACTTACCGCTGATTGCGTTAAATGCAGGGTTTTGGCGGCTTCGGTGAAACTGCGAGTACGGGCAACCGCAACGACGGTTTGGAGTTGGCGGGTGTCTAAGGGTGCAAACATAGCTTTGGCATGATCCTAGCTAGCAGGCGCCATACCATTCATGTCGATTTCCGCAGATAATGGACGCGTGCTTCGAATCGGACTCGTCCGACTCTTGGACGCTGCCCCGTACCTGCTAGCGGGGGAGCTTGGCTACTACGAAGAGGCAGGGCTCCGGGTGGAGCTCAGCTGGGAGCTCGGTTGGGCTACCATCAAGCACAAGCTTGCCTACGGCACCCTTGATGGTGCACATGCGTTGGCACCTGCTGCGCTTAGCATCGGCGCGGGCTACGGTGTGGCTCCCACGCCTTGCCGAGCGTTGATGGTTACAAGCCGCCTTGGCAATGCCATAACGTTGTCCAGTCGCATCCGCGAGCGCGGTGTTTCATCGGCCGATGATTTTCGGGCAGAAGTCCGTTCCTCGCGCGGGCAACGCATCTACAAACTTGGAGTTGTGGCAATGGATTCGTGCCATAATTTCCTGATGCGACAATGGCTCCGATCGATCCGTATTGATCCGGATAGCGACGTGAAAATTGTCGTTATTCCGCCAGGTCAGGCAGTGCGCAATCTGCGTGCTGGAACGCTCGACGGTTTTTGTGTCGGTGAGCCGTGGAACACAGTAGCAGTGCGCGATGGCATTGGTTGGTGCCCGGCTATTAGTGACGATCTTGCGCCCGACCACGCCGAGAAGGTTTTGCTGGCCACTCAGGACCGCATCGATTCACGACCAGCAGCGTTTCGCGCACTCGTAGGCGCGTTGACCAAGGCTTGTCAGTTTTGTGATGATCCGGAGAATCATTCCCGGTTGGCCCGTCAAATGCGGCGCACTGGGGTGCTGAGTTCCTCGGCACAAGGTGTGGAGAAGGTGCTGAGGGGAGAGTTTGACTTTGGGGATGGTGAAGGCGTGCAGAGCCGCCGCATCATCTCTTTTACGCGATCAGGAGACACCAGCGTGACGGCATCGGATGTCGCGTGGATCCTCAACGGAGCTAAAAATGCCAGTTGGGATGGGGTAGATGTAGAAGGCCTCAGCGCCCTGGCCACAGAGACGTATCCTTCCCCAGAATTGGTCGCCGGCTAGTTGCCTGAGATTCCTAATTGCCACGAATGGCAATATCCATGCGTGTTTGCGTGGTTTTGGCATGCTCAAAAATAGGCAATGCGCTGTGAAATCGTGCAAAAGTTTCCATTACTGCGATTCATGCATGATTTGAAGCATCTGCTGTGGCGTTCATTTTGAGGTTTAATGCGCCATCGGCAAAACATGATTTTTGCTCATGGATTTGATGAGATTAATGCGGTCGTGATAAATGACCAACGGGCTTGTTTGGCATAGGCAGTGCATAAGTAGGAGGCGTTCACACTAACAGTTTCCTTAATTCCCAAAACAAGCCTTATGAAACGATCACTCATCACTCTCGCCGCCTCGCTACTGGTCGGTGTTAGCTCGGTCCAGGCGGACCTCGCACTGGAAAAGGACGAACTTCAGTTTGGATTCATCAAGCTGACGGACTGTGCACCGCTCGTCATCGCGAAGGAAAAGGGCTTCTTCGAAGACGAAGGTATCCAGGCTGAAGTCATCGCGCAGCCGAACTGGAAGACGCTGCTGGATAACGTAATTAACGGGAACCTCGATGGTGCCCACATGCTCTCGGGCCAACCGATTGCCGCGACAATTGGTATCGGCACGAAAGCAGATGTTATTACCGCCTATACGATGGACCTCAATGGCAATGGCATCACTGTGTCCAACGCCATTTGGGAAGAAATGCAGTTCAACGACCTGGAGCTCGATTCGCCGACTCCAAAGCACCCAATCACTGCGGACGCTCTGAAGCCAATCGTTCAAGAGAAACTCGACGCAGGTGAAAAGCTTCAGATGGGCATGGTTTTTCCAGTTTCGACGCATAATTACGAACTGCGCTACTGGTTGGCAGCATCCGACATTCATCCCGGGATGTATACGGAAACCGATACCGGTGGCCGCACGGATGCTGAAGTTGAATTATCCGTCACGCCTCCACCAATGATGCCCACTGTGCTCGAAGCGGGCAACATTCAGGGCTATTGCGTGGGCGAGCCATGGAATCAACAAGCTGTCGCGAAGGGCATTGGTGTGCCGGTGACAACCAACTATGATATTTGGAAAAACAATCCGGAGAAAGTCTTCGGTGTAACACGCGAGTGGGCATCGGCGAATCCCAATACCCACATTGCAGTCGTTAAAGCGTTGATCCGCGCAGGCAAGTGGCTGGATGAAAAAGACGCCGACGGCAAGTTCGTCAACCGCGAGGAAGCAGTCCGCATTTTGTCTCAGCCCAACTACGTTGGCGCTGATTACGATGTCATCAAAAACTCGATGACCGGTTCGTTCACCTTTCAGAAAAGCGATGTGCGCTCGATGCAGGACTTCAACGTCTTCTTCGACTATTACTGCACTTACCCGTGGTATAGTGACGGTATCTGGTTCCTGACTCAAATGCGTCGCTGGGGCCAGATCACCGAGCCCAAACCCGCCAGTTGGTACCTCGAAACCGCGAAGAAAGTTTATCAGCCTGAAATCTACCTGACAGCCGCTAAGCTCCTGTTGGAAGAAGGCTATATCGAAGAGTCGGATGTCCCTTGGGATGCTGACGGTTTCAAAGCACCGACCGATGAATTCATCGATGGCGTAAGCTACGATGGTCGCGATCCAATTGGCTACCTCAATAGCCATAAGATCGGTAACAAGGACCCGGACGGACTCGCTGCCAAATAACTTCACTACCCAAAACGTCCACGGCCCGACGACAACTCCCATAGCCATGAGTGTCGTCGGGCCTATTGGACGCTTTGTTCCACAAAATAAATCTGCACTGCAAAGTAATTTCACCACAAACGCTGACCGTTTTCATGAAATTTAAGATTCTCAAAGCACTCGACGTCGCCGGGTTACAGGTGTTCGATCCCATCGTTCGCCTGGTTTGCGGCGAAAATCCGCCCGAACAGCTCCGCAAGATCGGACTGTTCATTGGCGTGCCAATATTGACGTTCCTTATTTTTCTCGGCCTCTGGAGCTATCTGGCACCACGCCACACCACGAAGGCTGGAGAAGTGCCGACGCCCGGTGTCGTAAAGGATGCTGCGGACGGCATCTGGACTTTCCATGTTTGGGAAAACCAAAAGGCGAAGGATTTCCAACTGTCCGGGGCGCAGCGCGAAAAAGCGCTCGCTGAAGTCGAGTCCCGCATCGCTGAACTCAAGCCGCTGGCCGCCGCCGCGGGCGAAGAATTATCCGCACTGGAAGCCAAGTCCAAGGCGCAGATCGACGAACAAGTCGGCCCGCTGCAGGATGAATACCGCGAGTTGCGCTCCGCGTCGCGCGCTGAGGCTAATGCCCGGGAGGATGCGCTGATGGCCGAAGCTGACGCGCTTCCCGCCGGCAACGCCGCCGCTCGTGAGGACTTCTTGGAAAAGGTGGCTGCACATGAGCAACAGGTTGCCGCAGACCGTGAAACCATGCGCGCGTTCAAAGAGAAAATCGACGCTGCTTACGCGGAAAAATTTCCCGAGTTAGAAGCGGTGCGCAGCCAATACAACACCTACGAAGAGGAGCTCCAGTATTTGAGTAAGCGCCTGGACTACCTGACGGCAGGGAACCAATCCGTTAAGTTGGATCAGGAAAATTCGAAGCTTAATGAGCTCGAAGCGCAGTTCATCACCGCCGAAGGAGGCAAAGCAACACTCGCTGCTGCCAGTGCGGTACTCAAGCAGCAGGAGTCCATGCAGCGAATTGCGAGTAGTTCTTACTCACGGCCATGGACCTTTCCCCGTCAGATTGCGAGGAGTGTCTGGTGTGTATTTGTGGGCTTCTTTATCGGGACTGCTATTGCAATTCCGCTGGGGGTACTTTGCGGTTTGAGTCGTGTTATTATGGCCGCGCTCACGCCCTTGATTGCACTTTTTAAACCGGTTTCACCGATTGTCTGGCTGCCAATCGTATTCATTATCGTAGGCGGATTCATCACAAATCCCGAAGATGCGCCAGTCCATCCGGCGTTCCTGTCATCCGCGATTACCGTGGCGCTTTGTTCGCTCTGGCCGACCTTGGTTAATACCGCGCTAGGCGTGGCTTCGGTGGAGAAGGACCACGTCAATGTCGCCCGTGTGCTGCGCCTGGGATTCTTTAGCCGCTTGTTCAAAATTGTGCTGCCGGCTTCGCTGCCGCTGATTTTCGCAGGCTTGCGCATTTCGCTCGGGGTAGGGTGGATGGTGCTTATCGCAGCGGAACTCCTGTCCTCCAGTGAGGGCATTGGTAAGTTTGTCTGGGATATGTTTAATAACGGTTCCTCGCAGACCTTCGCTCAAATGTTCGTAGTGGTTTTCGTGGTGGGTGCCGTTGGCCTGCTTCTGGACCGTATTATGATCGTGCTGCAACGCTCCGTCTCCTTCGACGGTGCTCCGACGGCCATCTAACTTTGCCGCGCAAATAACTCGGCAATCCAAAGTAACTTTAAGAACGAAAAGTCATGTCTTTCCTGAAAATGGAAAATGTCAGCGTGGGCTTCGGTCCGGAGGGATTCCGGACCGAGGTCTTGCGCGACGTCAATCTCACCGTCGAAGAAAATGAATTCATCGCGGTGGTCGGTTTCTCCGGCAGTGGCAAGAGCACGCTCGTGTCGCTGCTGGCGGGCCTGCAAAAGCCGGACGCGGGTCAAATCCTCCTCAAGAGCAAGAAGGTTACCAAGCCCGGGCCACACCTGGGCATCGTTTTCCAGAACTACTCGCTGCTGCCTTGGCTCTCCGTTTATGGCAACATCGAGTTGGCGGTGAAGCAGGTCTTCCCGGAGCATAGCCGCGCCCAACGCAAGGAGCATGTGGAGCGCTACATCGAGATGGTGAGCCTCACTCCGGCTCGCGATAAAAAGCCCAGCGAACTATCCGGCGGAATGCGGCAACGCGTTTCCCTCGCGCGGACGCTTTCAATTCAGCCTGAAGTGCTGTTGATTGACGAGCCGTTGAGCGCACTCGACGCCCTGACCCGCGCCAACTTGCAAGACGAACTCATCCGCATCTGGGAGGAGGATAAACGGACAGTGGTGCTCATCACCAATGATGTCGACGAGGCCGTGTTGTTGGCAGATCGCATCGTTCCGCTCACGGTGGGGCCGCAGGCTACACTGGCTGACGACTTCGCCGTAACGCTCCCACGTCCGCGAAATCGGACGACGCTCAATACCGATCCGCGTTTCAAGAAACTGCGCAACGAGATCGTTCATTTTATGACTTCAATGAATAAGGAGGCAAAAATGCTGCGGGTAAACCAAAGCATCGAAATGCCTGACATCAAGCCAATCGATTTTTCGGCCGCATAGCGTCGTCGTGAAATCAGTTCTCCGCTACTCGGCTCATCGGTTCCTGTTTGAATACCTGATAGCCGGGAAAATGTACACCGCAAAGGAACAACTCTAATAACCTCAATCATCAACGCTGACATACTATGATTGACGATAGATACGTAGAAATTTTCAACCTGGTTAAGGCATATCCGAATCCATTCGGTAAAGCCGTGAAGGTTGTCGACGGCTTTAATCTCACCATTAGGAAAGGTGAAGTTATCGGCGTCATCGGCCATTCTGGCTGCGGAAAGTCCACCGTTTTGACGATGGTTGCTGGGCTCAATGACATCACTGACGGCGGGATCGTCGTCGCCGGACATGAAATCTACGGGCCTGGTCCAGACCGCGCAGTTGTGTTTCAATCTCCATGTCTACTGCCATGGATGACGGCCTTCCAGAACGTCATGATGGGCGTGAAGCAAGTTTACCCGCACGCTTCCAAGCAGCAACGCCGCGTGATCGTGGAATACTCGCTGAGTGTGGTTGGCCTTGCCGACGCGATGCACAAGTATCCCCGTGAACTATCCGGCGGCATGCAACAACGAGTCGGCATTGCCCGTGCGATTGCACTGAAGCCCAAGGTTCTGCTGCTCGACGAGCCGTTCGGCCGCCTCGACTCATTGACGCGGATGGAACTGCAGGATGTCATTCTGGGCATCCTCGACCGCGAGCACATCACCACGATGATCATCACGCACGACCCGGATGAGGCGATTTTCATGTCAGACCGAATCTGTATGATGACGAATGGTCCGCAGGCCAAGGTTGGTCAGATCATGAACATCGACTTCGAGCGTCCACGTGATCGTGAGGCGATTATGGAGACGGACAAGTTTTATAAGTATCGCCAGCGTTTACTTCAGTTCCTCGACGACTGCGAAGCAGAGAAACATGGCGGTGGACCCATCCGTTGGGATGTGGAGGACGCACCAGAAGAGTCCATCGGTAAGGTCACGGTGGCTACTCCGGTCTGATTGAACGTCAAAATTATCCACGTAGTGCCATGGAGAAGCGCGAAAATGAACAAACCTACGCGCCCTTGAATGGTTTAAGATGCGGGGCAGAGGCATTGCTAGGTTTCGGATTTCATCGGATCGAATTAGGATGCTTAGAGTTCATGCATGATTCGAAAAATCATGAATGAAATTCATTTCTATAATGAGGAATTCGTGCTCTCAAGAATCTGTTGATAACTTCAATTGGCATACTGGCTGCATTTAAGCTCCTGAAACTTGATTCACTTTCACGAACGCATGATCACTGAACTCCAGTCGCCGGACACAGACGAGACACCAATCGATCGTCTTCTCCGCGAGCAAAGCCGCCTGCAGACTCCGGTGGCACGCTTTTCCGAGCGTTTCGACGCGGGGGAGACGGATGCGGCGTTTCGTGAGCTGATACCGCTGGAGAACCCCAAGCCCGGCGAACAATTTGCTTTTGAAGTCGATCTGGACCGTTGCACCGGCTGCAAGGCCTGCGTTGCGGGC
>JBNNDZ010000497.1:0-3698 GCA_050285865.1 Puniceicoccales bacterium | reverse complement strand
AGTCCAAACTGTGGCCTCCACTCGACATGCCCTGCGTGGCTGGGTGTTCGCCATAACGGCGCTGCTGGCGTTTCAAATCTTCCTCGGCGCGGCCACAGTTTGGACTCATAAAAACCCCGTGATGGCCTCCACTCACATGCTCGTTGGTGCCGTGCTGCTAGCTGCCACTTGGACCCTATGTCTGCAAACTTTCCGCTTGCCCCTAGAAGCGGATCGATTAACCAATAGTAGCGCTTCTTCACCCCAACCTCGCGACGGCCCACCCGAGCCCGCATCAACCTGATTTCGCCTTTGCTACCCAACATGAGTTCCCAATCCGGCAGCCAGAGCATCGACCGCATCTCCCCGACAACCTGGACTAAGCGGCTCGCGCTGAGGGAATACTGGGAACTGACCAAGCCGCGCCTGAGCCTGCTCACTGTTATCACGGCACTCGTCGGCTACATGACAGCCAACCCTGCCCGTGACGCCGGGGTATTCCTCGCGCTGCTCGTGGGAACATCACTCGCCGCCGGTGCCGCCGGTGTCCTCAACCAATGGCTGGAGCGCGAGGTCGACCGCCGCATGCCGCGCACGCAATCGCGTCCCCTTCCCAGTGGCACCGTTTCACCAAACGCCGCCCTCGCCTTCGGTCTCACCTTGGGAATCCTCGGCACGTCCCTGCTCTGGCTCGGTGCCAACCCGCTCGCTGGCGCACTGACGCTCGCAACGCTTGTTTCCTACCTGCTCATTTATACCCCGCTCAAACGGGTAACCCCCTGGAACACCACCATTGGCGCTTTTCCCGGTGCCCTCCCCCCGCTAATCGGTTGCGCCGCCGCCCAGGGCCAAATCGATGCACTCGGTTGGATATTGTTCGGTATCGTGTTCGCATGGCAGATTCCGCATTTCATGGCCATCGCCTGGCTCTACCGTGACGACTATGCACAGGGCGGCTTTAAAATGAGCACCGTCCTCGACGGCAGCGGTCAAGGTGCCGCACGCGAATCGATTGTCCACTGCACGGCGTTGCTGGCGATCAGCCTACTACCGGCATTTCTGGGCTACGCCAGTTGGTGGCTCTACGAAGGCATCGCCGCCCTCCTCGGCACCTGGTATCTGGTCCGCGCCGTCCAATTCGCCCGCGCGAAAGTCGACGTCAAAAACGCCGCCGCCAAAAAGCTCTTCCTCGCTTCCATCGCCTACCTCCCCCTCATCCTCGGCACCCTCCTCGTCGACCGCTGGCTAATCGGCTAGTGTGGTGTCAGTGAAGTTATCTTTCAATAGAAGGAGGCACCCGCTGTCCACAGCGGGCACCACCTTTTATACATCCTGATTAAGGTAACAAACTTTGCTGCCCCTACACTAGTCCCTTACACGGCTAAAGTGATGGACAATGCTATCGTTCAAGGCCGGAGACTTTACCGCCACTAGCGCGGGGTAAGCCCGCTTGCGGGTGCCACCTCGGGAATACATGGATCGGTTTAAAATGCATCCCGGAAGGATGCCAGCAGGCACGGATTACGCCGCTAAGCAGCGATCCCTCCGAGATCATCGGACATCGTCCGATTGGCGACGTTTTGTCGTATAAGTGATGGGTTGGAAACAACAAACCCCATCATATCAGGCGTGCTAGAGGACTAGCTGCTCTGCTATCGCACGAAGGCTGATTATCGGAAGAATTGTCTCGGCTTGAAGAAATCGTTAAGATTCGCCGTCACATACGCTTCATAGTGCTTGTAGTGCGCTTCATACAAATCGCCATGCTTAGCAGCATTGTAGGTCAGGTACATTTGACGACGACTTTTATCCGAAACATTCGTACCACTCCGGTGAGGCGTCAGGCAATGGAACAAGATCACGTCTCCGGGCTCTGTTTCAATCATCTGCCAAGCATGTTCATCGAATTGACCAAGCTCCTCGGGAGTCTTAATAGGACGCAACTCGCCAAGTGGCAGAAGATATTCTTGATGCTTGCTCGGATAGACTTCCAAGGCACCATTCGACGCGTCAGCACCATCAATAGCGACCATGGCCGAAAGCATATCTTGGGGAAATGGCTGCCACCACGTCCAATCCTGGTGTGGATCAAATCCAGTCTGACCAGGGCCTTTGAAAATGATCTTGTCCTTCAGGAGACTGGCCTCGTCGCCTAGGCAATCACTTACCGGATCAAGGAGGCGAGAATCATGTACGTAGCGATTAACAACTTCGGAAATATCGATCACAGGGTCGATTTTATCGAGACGCCAAACACCCAGCGGGAACTTACGAAACGGCGTACGCCAGTTTTCCTCATGCAGCAAATCTCGATCGTCCAATAGCCGGTCGCATTCGGCATTCAATGCCGCAATATCGTCTGCGTTGTAGACCGATTTCAAGTGGACGAAACCTTTCTCATGGTAGTCTTTCCATTGAGATTCACTGAGGGATTTAAGTTGTTGTGTGTCTGTAATCATGAATGGGTTTGGATTAATATGTGCCACAATGTTACATGATTTGGACATTGAAAGCCATAGGCTAAAATGCTGATTATTTATCTTATAATGCTATTATTGGCAATTTAATGGAATTATTCGAGAATCACATCATTGATGCCGAGCGCCTGCTAGGCGTCCACATTACCGTGCATGACTTCGGCGGAGTATTCCACGATTCCGAAGGTAAGCCATTGCTCGGACTCATGCGCCATAGCCATCGCCAGATGGCTGTTTGTGAAAATGGATTCTCAAATCGATGTCTCGAGCACTGTCGCTACAGTATCCATCGACAATTGGAGACAACCGGGAAGCCCTTTATCCATACCTGCTGGAAAGGTCTTCAAGAAATTGTCGTGCCCCTTGAACTCAACGGCTACTTTATCGGAGCAGTGTTTGCTGGCATCTGGAGACGAGCCAACGATCGGGAACCTCCCAATAAAGAGTCACACACCCGTGCCATGTTAACAGCCTATCAGAAGCTGAAGCCACTTCCGGAAAAGCGTACAGCAACGCTGATGAACCACATGCTACTCTGGTCACGCGGACTGACAGCCATGCTCCAGGAACTCAAAAATGAAGGCGATCATGCCCAAACCCGCACAGTCCAGGTACGCAGCTTTATCCGAGAACAGGCCCCCATGCCCATTGGACTAGCTGATGTCGCTAAAACCCTAAGCCTTTCACCGTCAAGAACAAGCCACCTCATAAAGGAACTGTTTGGCGTGCCTTTTCAAAACCTGCTTCGAGAGGAACGAGTGCGACGCGTCAAAACCCTACTCCTCTCCAGTGAGTTACCCCTATCGGTGATTGCCGACCGCGTAGGGTTTCCCGATGAATTCTACCTAAGCCGTGTCTTTAAAGCTGAAGTCGGCATGCCCCCCGGACGCTTTCGCAAAGAAGGGCGCTCACGCATGGCCGGTGTTACTGAAAGTATACCCACTACCACTTGACTTCAGAATGCCTTGGTTAGCAAAGGCGCAAACGGAATAAATCCCAAAAGTGCTTAACGCGTTTACTCATCAAAACCATCACATTGGATGATTCTGCTCAATATTAGGCTTACAGCGGGTGTGCGCTGAGAATTTCGTCACCAGTCCAAGCTCCGGACTTGTCGGCGATTTCTCCACGAATGGCAGCGACGGTTTCCTCGGCCACTGGCGGTGCACCATTGCCCCAAGCTTGGCGAACCCAAGTGGAGACTGCCGCGATGTCGCGGTCGTCCCAACCAAGACCGTTGTC
>JBNNDZ010000496.1:0-6622 GCA_050285865.1 Puniceicoccales bacterium | reverse complement strand
TTCTCCTTCGCCATGCCGTCACCACTCCCCCATCATTCCGATGAAAAATAAAACGAGCCCGGCAATCTCAAGCACCGCCAGAATGCCTGCCACCAGATAGCGCCAGCGGCTCCGACTCGTGATGCTGGTTGGTCCTTCTCGATATTTCCAAAGGCAAATAAACAACGCCACAGGTGCCGTAACGATGAGGGCAAACCAGAAAATTACCGAGATCAGCGGTAAGGCGGTGAGCGCTAAGGCGATGCCATCCCACATCGTCCGTGAGCCTTGAAGCTTGTCACTTTTTCCGCCACGTTTGATCTCCTCCAATGCCTGCAAGCTGACCGTTCCGCCCTCCCAGTCTACTGAGCAAAGGTCACAAATGAAGCGGCCACTGTGGTCGCAAACGTTGGTCGCCGCGAAGTTCGGATGGTAAAAACAGCTCGCCTCACCGTCCTCCAGCACAGCGCGACCCTGAACCAACTCCTCCTTGCGCAAAATGGCAGGATAAAGGTGCAGGTGATGTTCGACTTGGGCATAGCTGCGGCCGTAATTGGAAACCACTGGATCATCTGGTAAAGGCATATCGACGCCTTTCCTTGTAAGCGACGGAATGCGAATAGAGGAACCATTGCCCATTTGCCGCGTGGGCATTTGAGGAGGCGCAACCGCCGATGCCGGTGCCGCACTAACCTGCTGGTAAGGAGTCCATTGCGGAAGCCCGTCACGCCACACCAGCGTCTCAGCGGCAATCGCCCCGGCATGCACTAAGCGGCCCAACTCAGCCTGGGTTACCGGCCCTCGCCGCTCATTACCTTCTGCATAGTACCATTCCACGTAGCGCAAATTCTCGAGTCGAAACTAGCGCCCAGCTTTCAGTTATGACGAGATATTTTTTGCGAAAATCACGTATCGGAACGCGCTCCCGTGAGTGCATGGCAAATGGCAACTGCGGCGGCATCGGCCTCATCCAAGGGTAAGTCCGCCACCAACCCGCAATGTTGGCGCACCATCGCAGCGACCTGCTCCTTGCTGGCCCGCCCATAGCCGACCACCGCCTGTTTAATCCGCAACGGTGCGTAATCAAAAATCGCAATACCGCGCATGGCTGCCACGCCAATTGCCGCCCCCCGCGCCTGTCCCATAATCTGGGCGGTCTGGAAATTCTGCACGTAAATGGTCTGCTCAAGCGCCACGCAATCCACATGCTCGGAATCGAGGATGCTCGATACTGCGCGCGCAATTTCCCCCAGGCATTCCGCCTGACTCGCCTTAGCCGGGAGTTTCAAAGTCCGGCTACCCAGAAGCTTCTTTGTATCTTGGGCCTCAAAACGCACCAACGCCAGCCCCGTGCCCCGCAAGCTCGGGTCAACACCTAATATGGTGCCCACAAAGGGCGTCCGACGGGCAAATGAAGCCGCTGCAAGCGTCGCCTCCGCCTGCGCCTGCGTAACCGGCTTACCGGTCAGTTTTGCAGTCCAGAGTGAACGTGAGGATTGGCGGGCCATGGGACGATTAACAGCAAAAGCACAGCGCTGGTCAATGCCAGGCCACACCGCCCCTGGACCGCTCAAGTATCACTGCAAGTTCCAACTATCTCAGTCGTCGACCTTGAATTCCTGATGCCCCAAACGGCGATCCTGCTTCAATTGCTCAAAACTCTCGTTCGCCTGCCCCATGTCACCGTTGATCAGTGCAACTTCAAGGTCGAGGGCTGCCTTTACCGTGGCAATCATACGCAGTTGGTAGTCCCGAATAAGCTTCGCGCGGTCGGCCTCTGGCGCTTCGGCAATCATGTCCGGCTCCAAGGCCTTCGATTCCAATGCCAGCAGTTGCAATTTACGCGTGGCCTCGAGGAGTTCAGGTGTGGACTCCGGTGTGGCCATGCGGATGCCACGGCTCAGCGTGCGGTAATAGTCCTGCATTTCCTCCATGTTGTCATGGAGTTTCGAGTGATCGCCATCAGCAATCGCGTTGGTAGAAAACAGCATGGCAACCACGCCAAGCAGAGAAAGAATACGGTTCAATTGGTGCATCAGTGGATTTATTTCGTTAATTAAGCCTAAGCAAAGCAGCGTAATCTTGAATCAACCGGCCAAATGCCGCCATGAAAAAATTTGTTACCTCAATGCGGCTCCCAATGATCGCCTCCTACACGGAAATCATTCGAGTTCATTGGCTTAACCGTTGACCTGCCAAATGCACGGGGCGTAAGCTTTACGACTAATATCGAGTTACTAAACTAATAGACAGCCCGAATATGGCGCGGATACTCATCATCGACGATCAACCGGAAGTCCGGGCAATGCTCTCATTGATGCTCAAACGCGCCGGTCATGAAACGCTGGAGGCCAAAGATGGCCGACGCGGGCTTAGCGTCGTTGCTTCCTACAAACTCGACCTCGTTGTAACCGATATCCTTATGCCCGAAAAAGAAGGCATTGAGACCATCATCGAGTTGCGCAAGACATTTCCCACCTTGAAAATCATTGCTATCTCTGGTGGCGGCGATGGACGAAATTTCGACTATTTGCCAATGGCCGAGCGCCTCGGCGCGCATGCCACATTGAAAAAGCCATTCAGCAATCAGGACCTCCTGTCGGCCATCGACAAACTCCTTGGCGGCAATGAAAGCGAGTGAGCGTTTGCCGATTCTCCGGCTTTTTACCCTGCTCTTGTTCGCAGCTTGGGCACACGCAGATGATAGTCCGTCGGCCCCCGAAACCATCACTGAAAGCACCGCCCTCCTTCGCCTAACCGTGGAAGAAGCTGCGAAAGCATACCCCGTAGACATTACGGGGGTAGTGACTTACTTCGGCCCAGACAATACACCTGAGATCGAAGGCTACCATTTGTTCGTCCACGACGGCACCGCCAATATCTACGTTCAGCTCAATCCAGACGACGTTACCGAACCGCTCCAAACCGGCCATTCGGTCCGTATTACCGGGGTTACTGACCCCGGCGGCTACGCACCAACTCTTTTGGCACACGGTGTTGAGATATTGGGTAAAGCCCCATTGCCCGAGCCCAAAAATGTGCGACTGGGCCATATTTACCAAGGTCGCATGGCAGGTGAATGGGTGGAGCTCGAAGGACGTGTCCGCATGGCTATTATGTCGGATAAATTCTTCGTGATGGACGTCGGACTTGGCCCTGTGCGCCTGGAATCGATCACACCGATTACCGAGTCCATACCGCCCCCCGAACAGGCAATTGGTGCCTGGGTGAGGATGCGTGGCGTTGTTGGCGTTTACTTCAATAAACGCCGTCAGCTCATTGAGGACCGGCTGTTCGTAAGTTCAATGGAAGACATCGAATGGGTCATGGAAGGCCCGGCCAATCCTTTTGAGGACGCACTAACTGACATTGCAAGAATCGGACGCTACGATCCCGATCGCGCACTGATGCACTACGTGCGCATCCAAGGCACGCTGACTTACGCTGAACCATTTGGTCGTTGCTACGTGCAGGATAACACGGGCGGGATCATGGTCGAGACATTGATCCCAACCAATGAACGGATACCCGGACAGCGCGTGGAAGTCGTTGGTATTCCAACCATCAGAGACGGCAATGTGCTTATCGCCAGCTCAATTGTGACTACGAAAGCCCAAAAAGATCTCCCGGCTCCAAAAGTCGTGACGCCGACCGAGTTGCTGGCTGGCGATCAACATGCACGACTGGTCGCTGTCGAAGGAGAAGTGCTTCGCTCAGGGTTCGCAGACCGGGGTGCAGCGGTTTCCCTGATTGGCGAAGATGTCCCCTTCGAATGCTATTTTACTGCGGATGATCTGGAGGCGGGTATGCGCAAGTTGCGCCCTGGCAACCGCGTCCTGCTATCCGGTGTGTGTGAGATCGTCAGCGGCTCCCGCCCGCAATCCAGTCTGATGATTCGTGTGCAGGGAGCGGATAACATCACCGTAGTGCGTGAGGCCTCCTGGTGGACGCCGCAACGCCTGGCACTGGGTTTGATTGCGATCCTAGGCATCGCTTTACTTACCGGGGGCGGTGTTATTTATCTCCAACGTAAAGTTAACGAACAGACCCAGGAAATCACCACCCGACTGCAACGGGAATCCTCACTGGAACGGCGACTGGAACGTATGTTTCACGGCATGCCCGACCCGCTTCTGGTCACCGACATGAACGGCATGATCCACGAAGTAAACCACGCGACCGAATTGCAATACGGCCTCGATCGGGGCGAGCTGATTGGTCAGCGAATCGAGCTGCTCATCGGCCCCGAAAGCAGACACGTATTCGATGAATTTCTATCCAGCCTGGCCAGTGACCAAATTGCCCAAAAGGAATGCCCAAACCGAAAAGCGGACGGGGCGATTTTTATCGCCGAATGGAATGCGCGCCGCGTCGACATCAACGATGAACCGCTTGTACTGATTCAAGTACGCGACCTCACGGAACGGCGTTCACTCGAAGCACAGTTGATTCAGTCACAAAAGATGGAAACCATTGGCCGTCTGGCCTCAGGCGTCGCCCACGATTTCAACAATCTATTGATGGTCCTGCGCGGTGGCGCAGATATGCTTTCCGAATGCAATACGCTCTCGGACGATGAGTCCCAGATCGTTCGCATGATGGATAAATCGATCATGCAGGCCAGTCAGTTAACGAAGCAACTGCTGACTTTTAGCCGTCGCGACAAGGTTAACAAAGACAACGTTGACCTGAACTCCGTGGTGGAGGCCATTGCCCGCCTGCTGGAACGGATTAAACCTGATGCAGTAACCATCCGCGTTTTGCCAAATCGCGCCGCCCTGACAGCCATCGCCGATGCCAACCTGCTGGAACAAGTTCTCCTGAACCTCGCAGTCAATGCATTCGACGCCATGCCGGACGGTGGTGTGCTTACCCTTCAAACGAGCAAGCTCGAACTGGAAGCTGTGAATCCGGCCCATGCAGCAGCCCCTGCCGGACGCTACTGTTGCCTGACGGTCCGCGACACGGGCAAGGGAATCTACCCCGCCGTGATGGACCGCATTTTTGAGCCATTTTTCAGCACCAAAGATATTGGCAAAGGAACCGGCCTGGGCTTGTCCATCGTCTATGGCATTATCGAGCAACACCGCGGTTGGATCGAGGTAGACAGCGAGCCGGGTAACGGCACTGAGTTCCGTCTTTATCTGCCACATGCCAGCAACAACCCAGAGTCGCCTGTTGATTAAGTATTATCTATTCGACTACCGATCAATCCGCCCCAACATCAGCCCGCTTACCATGCCGAGACTTTACTCCTTCTTTCAATGGTGCCGCCCCCGACACGCGGCCTTGCTGCTCATAAGCCTATTCGCTACGGCAAATATTTGCCCCGCGCAGGCAGGTAATCCCGGAGCCCTCGACCTGCAAGCGCAGGTGATGGATCTCTTCAAGATGAGCTGTGCGGAGTGTCATGATGGAAGCACCGCACGACGCGGCAAAGGCGATTTCGATACCGTGCTCGACCCTCAGGCTATGATCGCGAGCAATTACTTCGTCATCCCCGGCAAGCCGCAAAAGAGCGAAGTATATCTCCTGATGGCAGAGAAAGACCCGGACATGCGAATGCCTCCGGTCGACAGCGATGTCCACCATCCATCCGAGAAAGAGATCGCGATGGTTCGCGATTGGATTGATTCACTCGCCAGCGAGCCTAAGGCAGCAGACGCAGGTGACACGCCCGCTGATAAGACAGCCTCCCCCGCCCAAGGCGATCAGCCCAAGGCCAACAAGCCGCTATCGCGCGAGGTGCTCTTTGCTCGCATCCACCCGTTGATCGTACACTTTCCGGTGGCAACCATTCCCATGGCCGCTTTCATCGCCTTACTGGGCGGAATCTTCCGCCGCTATGAAGACTGGTTGCCAGCGATTCGTTGGTCACTGCTGATCGGCGCACTCGTCGCCCCCGTCGCCGTTGCTAGTGGCTGGCTGCTGGCCGATGTCGAAGGCTTCCGCGACGCCACAGTGCGAATCCACCGCTGGCTCGGTGTCAGTGGCCTGGTCGTGGCATGGATTTGCCTGCTGACGGTCGAATGGGGAGAGCGCACATCCAATCCGCACGGCCGACGCTGGGCAATTTTGCTCCTGCTTGCGGCGGCGGTGCTAATCGGCTTCGTGGGCCACACCGGCGGAGAACTCGTTTACGGCAAGGGCTATCCGTTCAACTGATTTCCAGGCGCTTTTTCAGCAAGCTCAGCGCCACCCGCATTGAATCGAACGCAAGTTCTGCCGGGTTGATCGCTGCCAGCGGACGCTGGACGAACCGCGTCGCTTCCCGCTGGTCTAGAACTGGATTCAACGTAGCCGCTCGAGCCGTGAAAAACGTGTCGCAAACCGTGCAGGTCAGCCCGCGGTAGAGATAATCATTGGGATACGAGCCCAGGTATTCCAGGTCCAGAATCGTTAAACCGACTTCCTCGTGCACTTCGCGTTTGGCAGCACCTTCCAGCGTTTCACCCGCATCCAAGAAACCTCCCGGTGGAGCAAGTTTGCCTTTGCCCGGATCGTTTGCGCGCTCGATGAGCAAGAGATTACGGTCAGCATCGAGAATCCATACTGCAACCGACGCGATCGGGTTATTGAAATTCGTGTGCCCGCAAGCTTCACAGCGGCGAACACCGTCCAATCGCGCATAGTATTCCGAACC
>JBNNDZ010000495.1:0-3386 GCA_050285865.1 Puniceicoccales bacterium | reverse complement strand
GGTCGCCATTTCGTTGTCCGATTATGTGGATGGGAAGTAGCATCGTTCGCTGCAAAAATATTGCTTCGCGGCGGGGGCATTTTCCATAATGCCGCGTTTACGCATGGAAAATTCCGACGACCAACCTGTCCTCATTGCCGCGCTGTATCTCTTTTTCGACTTCAATGATTTCGAAGACTGGCTGCCGCGTGTTCAGCAGGTCTGTGATGACAACGACTTGCGCGGTATCATGCTATTGGCGCACGAGGGCATCAACGGAACAGTTGGTGGACCCGAGGCTGGCATTCACCGCTTGCTCGATTTCTTTCGTGCAGACCCCCGGATGGCCAAGCTGGAAGCGAAATTTTCCCGTGCCCCGAAGACGCCTTTTCGACGGGAGCAAGTTCGCGTGCGCCTCAAAAAGGAAATTGTCACCATGGGCGTACCGGACATCGATCCGCTGGCTGAAGTCGGCGAGTATGTCTCACCGGATAAGTGGAACGATCTGATCAATGACCCCGAAGTGGTCTTGGTCGACACGCGTAATGATTATGAAACGCTGATTGGTAAGTTCAAGGGAGCCATCGAGCCGAATACCGAGGATTTCCGCCATTTCCCGGAATGGGTGGACGAGCATCTGGACCCCGTCAAGCAGCCCAAGGTCGCTATGTATTGCACGGGTGGCATTCGCTGCGAAAAGGCCACGGCGCTGATGAAGCGCAAGGGCTTCAAGGAAGTCTACCACCTGCATGGCGGCATCTTGAAGTATTTGGAAGAGACGTCGCCCGAACAAAGTCAATGGGAGGGCGAATGCTTTGTGTTCGATCACCGTGTGTCGGTCGACCACGCGCTACAGCCCGGCCATTATGCTTTGCGTTGGGAGTGCGGACACCCGCGTCCGGTCGATAGTGAGGAAGAGTCCTGCCCGATTTGCCGTCGCCGTGCCGACGCGCATGATAATGCGGACGAGACTTTGTAATTGGCGGATCCACCCTCGAGCAGCTACTATTTCCGCATTATGGGAAATAACTCAGGACAAGGATCAACGGGCAATGTCATTGCCGCGGTTTGCAGCTTCTTCATTCCAGGCCTCGGCCAACTTGTTCAGGGCCGTGTGTTGAAGGCGCTGGTTATGTTTGTGCTGGCTGCCGTGCTTTGGGTGTTCTGGCTTGGCTGGATCATCAACCTGTGGTCGATCATCGACGCCGCCATGTTCAAGTCGAACAAGTGACCGGTACTTGAGTTAACGCGGTTGATTTCCAACCGCGTTACTCTTGTCAATTTCCCGAAATAGGACGCGGCCTTACTCGCCCGGTGCCCACTCCTGAAGACGTCGCATGACTTCTTCCGGGGAGACGTCTTCGATGTGGGTGCAGATTGCCCAGCGGTAGCCGAAGGGATCTTTCACCATGGAACTGCGTTCGCCCCAGGGATAGCTGGTCGGCTCGCGTTCCACGGTCGCACCGGCCGCGACAGCCTGCGCATGGACAGCGTCGCAGTCGGGTACGTAGAGGTTTAAACTGAGCGGGCAGCCGCCGACGGTGAGCGGTGAAACCGCACCCCAGTCCTCGGTTTCGTCGCAGAAGAAAAAGATCGTATCACCGATCTTCATTTCGCCGTGCATAACTTTGCCACTGCCGCTGGGGCACTCCATCGCGAAAAGCTCCACGGCATCAAATGCCGCCTGGTAGAATTTCGACGCTGCTTTGGCATCGGAGAGATTTAGGCTCGGAGTTAGGGTGCCGTATTGCGGTGGAACGGGATTTACAGAATCGCTCATCGTAGGTCGGTGTTAGTGGTTTTCTGTGAGGAAGCGACGCCGTAGCATGATCACCGGGACGGCAATGGCGAGAATTAACAGACAGGCGCACGAGGTGGTTTCATTGGGGATCGCATAGGTTGTGTTGAGGTTCGCACGAAGCACAGCTAGCCCGGAGATAAGTCCGTTAATCTTCCCTTCAGGTTACTCGTGCTAGTATTCGGGCATGGGCATTACAATTGCACGGACGCAGGGCGATAATCGGCGTGAAGCAGTGAAGGTCGTGGCAAATCCCATTGCCCGAGGAATTCAATTCGATCTCAGCGACAAGCCGCGTCCGGTCGAGGTTAACTTGAACACGCTGTTCGGTTGCACTGGCCTTGAATATCGCGTTACCGCGGAAACGCCGGGGGTGGTTGAGGTTGCGCTGGACGAAGCTCAAGGCTTGCTGCGCATTTGGCCTGCCTTACCGACGGCGTCGCCCGGCATTAGTTGGATCATTGTCCAAGGTGCCACGCAGGACGGCGTTTCCGCCATCATTGCGTTTGAGGTGCGCGTCGCTTAGTGGGCTTTCGCTGCCTCTCAGCCAGCATGATGGAACTGCCCGGTAGGGACACCGGGTGCGACTTTTAATGGAAGATAATTTAACTGACACTCCTTGGAGACTTTTGCGTAAGGCGAGGGGCGTTCGCTTTGTTTCCCGTTTGATGAAGCGGTTGAAGACCGCCTGGGAGTTAAAGCCGCAGAGCTCGGCAATGCGGCCAATCGGATTGTTGGAATCGCGCAGAAGGTTTATCGCGCGGTTGAGCTGATAGTTTGCCCGATAGTCGCGGATGGTGATGCCCATTTCCTTGTGAAACCGCGCGCGTAGCTGCCGGCCACTCAGGCCGACTTTGCGACCGATTTCATCGATCGTCCAACCGGTGCTCACGGATTCGACAATGTAGCCTTCGACTTTGGCAATCCAGGTTGCCTGGGTGCCGGTTCCACCAATGCGGCGATGGGCCCGGGCCAGGCGATAGAGTAGGGTGTCGAGGACCGGCAATGCCTCACACTGAGCGCTGATGTCTTGCTTCTCGGCGCAATCGACGACCTGTCGCCAGAGCTTCAGGTCACCTTGATCGGGTTGAAGGATGTTGTGGCTCAACTGGTCCAGGAACTCGCCGCCTTGCTCCAGATCAAAAGTTAAAAACAACCAGCGCAATTGGTCGTCCGCCAAATTCAAATAGTGGTGAAACTGAAACGGCCGGACCAAATACGCTTGGCCCGGCTTGATGGGATGCTCGGCACCATCGACAATGAGTGAGCCCGCCGTTTCAATTACCAGGACCAGGACGTTGCGGTGGTGGGAGCGGTTGTAGAAATTCTTCTGTTGGAGCGATTCCCGATTGGTGCGCAGAAAGGTGACCAGGTTATTCGTGCGCGGTCGTTCCGGCGCTTCGATACCCCGGTAGTAGCTGGCGGGCTCGTTCAACGTATTGGGGAAATCGGCGATCTCAGAAGTCATTACGTGTTCCGAAATAGTCAAAAAAAATGCCGGAAAAGGCAAAAACAAACGATCGAACTCATGCTAAAATGAAGGATATGAAAACTTCGGGTATTTCAGACTACACTCAGGAAGAGCGGATCAAAACCTTTATCTATCCTG
>JBNNDZ010000494.1:0-3301 GCA_050285865.1 Puniceicoccales bacterium | reverse complement strand
TCTAGGCACTTTTTCTGCAGTAAGTTCCTCCGGGTTTAGATTTACTGGCACATATTGGGGTACAAGTGAAAGTTTTAGTAAGTCGGAAAGAGAAGCAACCGGGGATGTCTCGGCTGCGGCGATGGTCGTTGATTCAGATGGCAATATTATTGGCTTTGAGGGAAGTGAAAGTTGGCGTAAATGGATTTTGTCTGCTAAATTTGACGATTTCGGCGATTCTTTGAGAAGTGTAGTGTCATCTGAGTGAGTTTTAAGCACCAGATTTTCAGCTTGAAGCATGCTCTTGGGTGCGAGTAGGTTTATTTTAGTAGTGTTATTAATCGACCTACATGTGGGAGTGGCCCCGTCCCGCTTCGATGAAACAATTTAGGTTAATCAAAGTGCCCTTCACGTTAGGCCTATAATTTGCTTGGACTATCCTTTAATAAATATAAGAATCATCAAAAATTAATCATCGACTTATTTAATGGATTTTCATCATGTTTTGCACTTAGTTCCAGCCAGGGGCCTCTTTGTGTTGGGGCTTACTCTCGCTTCACCGTCTTACGGTTTTATTCAAGTTGTCGATCAACAGATAACCCTGGATTACGTCGCTGATGTTGGCAGTGTTGATATTGAACTCCGCCCAGCAAATGATTCAGTGCTGGTAGTTTCGACGACGTTTACCAATCAGGATGCCACCAGCGACTCTGTGCAGCTACATGTTGGGCAGGAAATTTTACCCGATTACGCTGATCTCTTTCAGTCAAGGTATTATCAGGGCATCGGCTCTGCCATTTATGTATTTTACTTAGGAGACCTTACTTTTCCAAGAAACGCCTCTATTATAAACGATTCAGGGGGTGACAAAGAGCACGAGACCTTCTCTGCGGTTCAGTTGTCCGGGATTACCTTGACGGATAGCCAATTCACTTCATGGCAGACGGATGATAAGACTATTTCTGTGGGTTTTGGCAATGCATTGAATAATCATAGCTTCACCATCTGGAGTGCAGGCAATGAGAACAAGCAGAAGCTTGAAACCTGGATTCCCAGCACTCCAGATGATAGCGCCTGGAATCATGACATTGGAAGCAACCATGCTGCTGGTTGGGCCTATGATCTGTCACCCGTAGGCAATGGGAATGTTGGTTTTGAGACCGAGCATAATGGTAAATCTACAATGGTTGCGTTAAACCTCAACGCGGCTATACAAATACCCGAGCCTTCCACTTATGCGCTATTTTTCGGTGCGTTCAGCTCTCTTGTAATCTTGATCCGACGGAAGAAGGGCTCTTCGCTTCTCGATTGATTTTATGGGTGGAGCCCGGTGTCCACACCGTGCACTACGTTGGCGAAAGCGAACCCGACAGCCCGCAAGGGATAGCAGGCTCCGCCTTAAAAATTGAAACAAGTGAGAGCTCGTATTGCATGCAAGGAATACTTTTCTTAATGCAACGTTTTGGCAGTGCATCGTGTCGCGTGAACGATTTCCTGAAGCTCGTTATGTATATACTGGCTAAAAACCATATCCCGGAAAACCGCGGTTAGAGCATGCTTCCGGAGTGCGCGTTTGGCTTGGCAAAGGTGTGACAATCGGGTAAACCCCGTGGAATGTTGACCAAAGCGGATGTTGTTGCTGCGCTGATTGCGGCGTTGGAAAGTGAACTCATTGCCGCCGATCATGCATCGCGTGATGCCGCGGCTTACGCGACAGATGAAGAGTCGCGCGCTGAGAGTCAATGGGACACGCAGGGGTTAGAGGCCTCTTACCTTGCCGCTGGTCAGGCAGGGCATGCACGGGACATCGCCAACGCACTCAACCTCATCAAGGGCAATCGCTTCGACTTGGAGCATGCCTGCACAAGCGTCAAAACCGGTGCTCTGGTTGAGTGTCGACTGGGCCGTGGGCGCGAGTGGTTTTATTTTGCCCCTGTCGGCGGCGGAGAGACGGTTTCCATCGAGGAAACGGAGGTCACCGTTATCACGCCTGATTCGCCTTTGGCACACGCATTGGTCGGCCACTCTGAGGGGGACGACTTCAAGCTTCCTAATGGTGTCGCCGGGCAGGTGTTGACGGTGAAGTAGGGCCACGCGTCGCGTCATCGTGAATAGCTTCCAGGCAGCGCCCCTGGGGGCGTTGACGATGGGCCTTGCCGGGCTATCTTTGCCGAAGCGTGTGCAGGGTGATTTCCGGCGAACAATTTAACCGTGCGGGGACACCGCCGCTGCCAGTCCCACGGCTGGTGTAGCCTTGTAATTCTCCAAGCTGCCAAGTGCCGGAACCGCGTTCGCGGGGGCAGGGGCAGTTGATGGTCAAGGGGATGCCGCCCGGCAGGCAAAGTTGTCCTCCGTGGGTATGGCCGGACAGCATAGCGTTGATACGCGCATCGTGAACGGCCGTTTCCGCGAAGTCCGGCGAATGTGCGAGCAGGATTATGCAGGCGTCTGCCGGGACTGTTTTGGTGGCATGAGACAGGTCCGGCTCGCCGCGAACGGAGGTGTCGTCCACGCCCACGAGCCAAATTGTGCTGCCGTTTCGTTCAATGGGAACCGCCTCGTTGAGCAGGATACGCACGCCGGCGGTTTCGAGTGCGGGGATCAATTCTAGGGGGTCGCGGTTACCGAGGCAGCCGAAGGTCGGGGCTTCAATCTTGTGGAGGATTCCGAGGAGTTGGTCTCGTTGGGCAGCGTCGGGAGGATATTCGAAGAAGTCTCCAGTAATCACACAGGCATCGCAGCGGGTGGCGGATAGTGCCTGTTTGAGCGGCTTTTCCAATAGTTGCGGGGCGAGATTGAAATGCAGGTCGGATAGCTGGAGAAGGCGAAATCCATCCAGTGCACTGGGAAGCCCAGCAATGTGCAGGTCGTTGCTCTCGACTCTGATGTCCGCCATGTTGCGTTCGCCGCGTCGCGTTAACCCCGTGCATTTGAGGAGGATGCGCATCACGGCGTTTTTAAAGGTGTAGCGCCACGAAACGCGTTGCCTGCTGGGATCAAATCGCGGGCAGGCGATTTCTTTTTCCATGCGACGGGCATAATTGGCCTCGCCCATGCGTTGGGCGAGCGCGGCGTCAGCGTCGGGAGTGGGCGGCGGCATGGTCAAAGCGAATCATCCAGCGGTCGCGTTGTCTTTCAACCGTAAAGCGATTCGCAAAGAACTGTGTTCCGTGACTTTACAGCGGGGCGGAGCCGTGCCAACGTGCGTTATGGAAAGTAGTCCGGAGGATCTGCATTTTGATTCGATTGAAAGCGCGCTGGCTGATGTCGCCCAAGGGGTGCCGGTAATCGTGACCGATGACGAATCCCGCGAAAACGAAGG
>JBNNDZ010000493.1:0-5164 GCA_050285865.1 Puniceicoccales bacterium | reverse complement strand
TGTATCCGCAAGCATGGGCTACTCCGACGGCTTGCGTTCGCGTTTGGAACAGGCGGTCGACCACGCTGATCAAACCTTGTCGTCGGTCGGGAGTAATGCGCCGGTTGGGCTGGTGCTGTTTTCCGACCGTGCGACGCCGGTTGTTTCGCCGCCGACGGATGACCACGCCGTTGTCCGCAGTGAGTTGTCCCGCGTCACGGTGACGCCGGGCGGATCTAATCTCGAAGCCAGTTTATCCGCGGCGCTGAGTGGGTTGGAAAGCTTAGGCGGCGGGCGTATCGTTGTCTTTTCCGATGGCCAGAAGGACGCCTTGCCGGACTCTGCCGCGATGCAGGAATTGGCTGACCGCGCTGCGGTGCAAGGGGTGACGATTGATTGGGTGCCGCGTTCGAGCGGGCAGGCGACGAATCTCGCCGTAACGAACTTTGCGCCGCAAAGTGAAAAGCCGGTTGTGGGTAATCCTACTAAGTTCCGTGCAGTCGTGAAGAACGCCGGCGAAACTGAATCGAAGCGGACGAAGCTGAGTTTTGTCGGTTCGCAGGGAACGGTGCTGCGCGAAGAATGGGTTTCGCCGTTGCAGCCGGGTGCGGCCGAGGAGTTCGCCATTGAGTTGACTTTTCGCCAAACGGGCTGGCAAACGCTCACCGCACGGCTGGAAGCCGACGGACTGGCGGCGGACGACGTCCGCACGATTGGCTTCCGCGTGTCGTCGAGACTGCCGGTGGGCGTGGTGTCGGGGCCGCGCTCGGGGCCGCATGCGCCGGACTTTTTCATTGCCGCTGCCATCGCGCCGGTGCCGCCGGAACAGCAAGCCGGTTTCCCGATCGAAGTGATTCGGGTAAGGCAGGACGGGTTGTCTGATTTAATTGCGCGCGATGTGCCGGTCATCGTCTTGGCAGGTGTGGCAAGTCTCTCGCGAGGGCAGGCCGATGCGCTGATGGCATTTGTGAATACGGGCGGCGCGCTGTGGGTGTTGCCGCCGTCGGGTGAGGAACTGGTGCGCGCCTTCATGCAGGCCCCGCCGGTCGCGGCAGTGCTTCCCGGCAGTGATTTCAACCTCGCGGCGGAAGGTGCTTACCTTGCGGCGGCCCCGCCATACAATCACCCGGTCACGAGCTTTTGGAACGCATCGTCGGCGGGCTCACTGGAGGGCTTTCTCGTGCAGGAGTATTTGACACTGACCCCTAACGCCGACGCCTCGGTCGCGCTTACCTTGCAAAACGGCGACCCGCTTTTCATCACGCAGCGGGTGGGCTCCGGGCGCGTGTTCTTCTCGGCGATCCCGCTTGATGGGCAATGGTCGGATTTGCCTTTGTCGCCGCAGTTTGTGCCCGTAGTGCAGCGAACGATTCAATGGCTCAGCGGGCTGAGTGCCGCGCCGGCCTCGGTCGCCGCAGGCGAGCCCTGGGTTCTGCGGGTGGAGCCCAAACATGCATGCAAGCCGTTTTATGTGCAGGCACCCGGTGATGAATCGCCGCGTGAATTCGGCCTCGTGGAATACCGTGACGGGCAGGCACTGGTGACCGTTTCCAACACGTATTCGCTCGGCGGCTACGCGGTGTATCTCGAACCGGAGGGCGAACCCATCGGCACCTTTGCGGTAAATCTCGACGCGGCAGAGTCGAACCTCGCGCCTGCGGAAAACAGTGCATTGGCACCGCTCGTGGGCGGGGTCGAAACCGGCGAGGGCGGTGCGCCGGTCGGCGTTTCGTGGACTGCGCGTTTGCCGGAACTTTGGACAATCATTGCGGCGCTGATCCTTGTCCTCGGCGCTGTCGAATTCTTCTTTTCCCAACGATTCAGCCAATGACATTTCTCGCAAACATCGACACTTGGATGCTGCGGCTGGTGGGCGTGAACCCGGCGGACGTGACCGGCGGCGTCGCGTTTTCGTTCGAGGGAATGAACCCCGGTTGGGCCTTTTTGATCGGCGGTCTGGCGGCGTTTGTGGTCCTGCGCATGTATTGGAAGGGGCCCGGTGAGCTGAGTCCTGCGCGCCGCATTTTCCTCGCAGTAATGCGCATCGTTGCGGTGGCGCTGGTGCTGTTGATTCTGACTGAGCCGACGATTCGGCTGACGGAGGAAACCGTCTCACGCGGCGCGTTGCTGGTGTTATCGGACTCCAGTGCGAGCATGGATATTCAGGATGCGCGTCTGCGGCCGGAAGACCGCGAGCGGGCGGAAATTGCATTGGGCAAATCGTTTGATGAAGCCGCTCCGCCGAGTCGACGTGAACTGGTGGACGCCGTTGCGGCGAACCGGAAAATAAATCTGTGGCCGCGCATTGCGGAGTCGGTGGATGTTTTGGCGGCTCCGTTTGGCCGCTCGGCGACAGCGCTGGAGCCGATGCCGGTGGCCGACAATGGGGCATTGACCATCGAACAGGCCGCGGAGTTCTTCACCGCATTGCCGATGGGCAAACCGGCCACCGCGATTGCGGACAGCCTGGAAGAAGCGCTTGCGCTGACTGCCGGGCAGCCGCTCACTGGCGTCTTCCTCATCAGCGATGGCGGCAACAACGTTGGTGCGCCGCTGATGCAGGCGGCGGAGTTTGTGCGTCGCCGCGGGCTGCCGCTTTATGTTTATGCGCCGGGCGTTGAGGCGCAGCGGGATGTCCGTGTGTTGTCGTTTGCCGGGCCGACGATGGCTTATGCGCGGGAAGATGCGGAGCTCAATGTCCGCCTGCGTGCGATTGGAGCCGATGGCGAATCGACCACGGTGAGCCTCATGCGCGGCGACGAAGTTATCGATTCGCAGGAGGTGAATTTTACCGGCGATAGTGAGGTCGAGTTGGCGTTTAATTACCTGCCGCAAGCGGCGGGCGATGTGGAGTTGTCCGTCGTGGCGCAACCGCTCAACGGTGAGGCGACGGAGGAAAACAACGCGGCGAAGACTCAGCTTCAGGTGGCCGATCGGCGGGTGAAAGTGTTGCTCATCGAGCAGGAGCCGCGTTGGGATTTTCGCTATCTGCTGGATACGCTCAAGCGCGACCGCCGGGTGGAAGTCAGCGCCGTAATGCTCGACGGTGACAAGACGCTGGGCACGGAAGCGGGCTCCGGTTTCTTGCGCGGCATGCCGACTCCCGAGGAGCTGCTGGACTACGTCATCGTGGTGCTGGGAGATGTTGACCCGGCAAGCTTGAGCCGCGAGCACATGCAGGCGCTCGACACGCTCGCCAGGCAGACTGGCGGGGGACTCGTTTTCCACGCGGGGCCGAACAACAATCCCTTCAAGTACCGCAACACTGCGCTGGCCGATCTGCTGCCAGTGACGGTGAAAGATGTCGGCGAAACCGGCACACGCTACGACGATCCCGTCGCCCTGAGCCTCACGCGCCACGGTCGCTTTTCGCCGATGTTGCGGCTTGATCAAAGCCCGTCGGACAGCGAAGCGATTTGGCGGAGTTTTCCCGGGGTTCGTTGGACTGCGGACACGGGCCCGGCCAAACCTGCTGCGGAAGTGTTGCTCGTTGATCCGACTCCGGAAAAGGCCGACGCGGGCGCACCACAACCGGTGCTTGCGCGGATGTCCGTTGGGCGCGGACAGGTATTCTTCTTTGGCTTCGATGAGACGTGGCGCTGGCGCAGTCGCGTGGGCGAAAAGCATTATTTAAAAATTTGGGGGCAGGTGTTTTTGCAACTCGGGTTGGAGCGGTTGACGGGTGCGTCGGATTTGGTGCAGCTTCGCACGGCGCGCAGTTCCTACACCTTGGGCGAGTCGGTGCTCGTTTCCGGACGGATTTTTGACGACGACTTTCAACCATTCGAAGCACCGGAGGTGCGTGGCACAGTGACGATTGAGCCGCCGGGTGACAGCGGCGGTGCGATCACTCAGGAGGTCGTGTTCCAGTCCCGCGCGGACCGGCAGGGCGACTACGAAACGGAAATCCTCGCGGCGATGCCCGGCCGCTACACAGTGCGCACGGAGGAGGACCCCGACGCGACCATCGTGTTCTCCGTGGACGCGGCCAACCTGGAGGCGCGTGACCCCGGCCTGAACCTTTCCGGGTTGGAGCAACTGGTGGACGGCATTGGCCGTGTATACCGCGAAGGCGATCTGGCCGAGTTACCTGAAGCGATTGAGTCGACCTTGCCCACGACCCGTAAAACCAGCCTATACAACCTGGCCTTCAGCCCGTTTATCTTCGCGCTGTTGCTGCTCGTTCCGTCGATCGAATGGGCGATGCGCCGTATCTTTAAATTGAAATGAGCAACCCGACCACACAGCCGTTGGCGCGGCAACCGATGTTCCTGCGCGTGATCCGCGTGTTGAAAACGGTGCGTCGTCGCTACGTGTCAGCGTGTTGGCTCAACGGCACCGGGCGGGCGCTGACGTTTCTCTTTGGCGTGATTCTGGTGCGTTGCGCGTTGGATTACTTCCTGCACTTTGACTGGTCGGCCCGCGTGGCATTGTTGCTCGTTGATGTCGGCATCATTGGTTGGATTCTATGGCGGTTTTTGTGGCGGCCGCTGAACCCGCGTATGACGCTGCTTGGGGCGGCGTTGCGGTTGCAACACGCCGCGCCGCAATTACGGAGCAGCGTGGTGGCGACGCTCGAGCTCGCACCCAAGGCAGACGCCGGGCAGGCGTCGCGCTCCCTCGTGCAGCGGCTGCTTCAACAGACAGTGCAAAAGCTCGGCTCGGTTGATTTCGCTGACGCCGTTTCCCTGCGCGGTCCGGTGAAATGGTTTGGCAGCGCCGTGGTGTTGGCGCTCGCGCTCGTGGGGTGGGCAGTGACGAATCCTGTGCCTGCAAAGACCTTGATCGGTCGTTATTTCCTCTCTCAGCAAGCGCCGCTGTACCGGACGCAACTGGAGGTCGTCAGCGGTGACATGACGGTTGCGCGTGGTGCCCGCGTGCAAATGGAAGTCGTGGCGACGGGCGAAATGCCCCGCGAGGCGACGTTTATTCTCAGTGCGAACCAGGAGGCATCGGGCCGCTTCACGGTGACCGCGAGCGAGGATGAGCCCGGGCGCTTTGTTTACTACTTCGACAATGCCCGGGAGAATTTCCGTTACCGCGTGGAGGCCGGCGACGCGCGTTCGCGAACCTACGAAATCGAGGTGATGGAGCCGCCGGAACTGCGCGAGCTGACTGCCACGATTTACCCGCCGCAATACACTGGGATGGAGCCCTACGAAGTGCCCGCGACGAATCTTGATCT
>JBNNDZ010000492.1:0-9206 GCA_050285865.1 Puniceicoccales bacterium | reverse complement strand
CGCGGACAAATGCATCGAACTGCTCGCCGGTTTCGGTGAGGACGAAGGGCTGCTTCACGCCGCGTTGCATGAACTCGGAGAAGCAGTAGTCCTCGAAGTCACGACCGTTGATCGTGATCTTGCCGGAGCCAGGGACGAGGCGGACGCGTGCCGATGCGGTCTTGCGACGGCCAACGGCGGTGAAAACGTTTTCTGTGACAGTTTCGGTCGACATGGTTTACCGGGTAAGTTTGAGCGGTTGCGGGTTTTGCGCCTCGTGCGGGTGTTCCGTGCCAGCGTAAACCTTGAGCTTCTTGATCATGTGGCGGGCAAGCTTGTTGCGTGGGAGCATACCCTTGACGGCATTCTCGATGAGGAAGGCCGGGTTCTTAGCGCGGAAGTGGGCGACATTGCGGCGGTATTCATTACCAACCCAGCCCGTGTGGAACATGTATTGTTTGTCCTCTTCCTTGCGGCCGGTGACCTTGATCTTGTCGGCATTGATGACTACGACGTAATCACCCGTATCGAGGTGAGGCGTGTAGGTCGTCTTGTGGCGGCCACGCAGAACGTTGGCAATGGTCACAGCGAGGCGGCCCAGGACTTCGCCCTCGGCGTCGACGATGAACCACTGCTTCGGGTCATCGGTTTTTGCTAAAGTTGTCTTCATCGGAAATAGGGAAAAGCGAGGAAAGTAGGCCATGAGCCCCGCCTGTCAATGAATTTATTGGGAAAAGTGCAGGTGCGACTCATGCTGACCTGCGATTCACGTTACGCGCCGGGTTGGCCGCCTTGTTGCGGGGCGTTCTCTTGGGCGTAGCGGGCGACGCCCTTGAACAGTTGGTCGAAGAACGATGCGGCCGTCAGCAAGAGCAGTTGCAGCTCTTCCTTAGTGAAGACGATCGTGTCGCCTTCGCGGAGGACTTTGCGCTGGTCGACTAGGCGTCCTTGCTGGGGCTGGCCTTCTTCGTCGGTGTTGACGATTTCCAAAGACTTGAGGTCGAAGCCCATCTCGCCGGCGTCATCCAAATGGGCAGCCTGCACCACGCCACCACCCTGCGTGAGGGCCTGGAGCGCGAAACCGAGCGAGACAATGGTGTCTTCCAGTTCGCAGAGTAGGCCGTAGGACTCTTCCAGAGTATTGAACTTTTGGTCGAGGGGCGCGCGGGCGAAGGTCTGCTGGGCTTCGTTGGCAGCCTGCTGCGCTTCCTGGCCCTGGCCATGCTCGCTCTGTGCCTTGATGGCGGCGAGGAACAGGTGGCAGTTGTTCAGCGCGGCGACGGACAGGTTTAGCACGTCATTGAGGACGGAGCGCTGCATGAGGTCCTGCGCGTAGGCCTGCATTTGCTCGAAATTCTGGTGAATCTGCGCCGCGGGCATGATTTTCGTGCTCTTCACGCGGGACTCGTAGGCTTCCTCCGTCACCGAATCTTGGGCGGCGAGGTTGAACGCGAGCATATCGAAATGCCGCTGGAGGCCTGCCATCATCTGGCTGGCGAGTTGTTGCAAATTCAGTTGGCGGGGCTGGCCGCCCGGTTGTTGTGGCTGCTGGGGGTTCATGGAAAAAGTCCCAGCGTGGGCGCATCTGCGGGCATGGGCAAGGTTTTCTTGTCCACTGAATTCGCAGTCAGGGAAAACGTAGTTCGATTTCTGATCGGTCGCTACGGAGACTCAGGACGCCATGGATGAGTATGCGTTTGGCTTGAGTTTCGTAGTAGATGGCGTATCGATTCTTTCCCAACAAAACGCGACGAAAAGCGCCACCGACACTGCGGCCTATTAATGGAAGTCGTTCGATCCGAATTTGAGCCAAATGATTTCCCGACTCATCTATCAATCTTTTCGTGGAAAGTGCTGACGTAGGTTTTGTTGCACGCTTTCCTAGGAGCGCCCTTGGGTGGGGTCCTGATCGAATGCCTTTTTGCGTTCCTCCAAAAGTTCAAGGTGCTCTGGAGGGATTGGCAAAGAATCGCGGGTCCGGCTGATATCTTCCCAAATTTCTTCCGCCAGTTTCTCTTTCTCTGCAAGACTGAGCGCTTGGACATTGGGTAATTTTTCCAGAATCATATACAACAGGGTAACGATGGGTGCCGTTTTTTCAACAACTATAAGCGGGGCTTGCCCCTGGGCACGCATTGCGCTACGACGGGATCATGTCTGCCAATCCTCCCTCGAACGAACCGAAGACGAAACACAAGGCCCTGCTGAAGTGGGTCGATAAAATGATCGCCATGTGTAAGCCCGAGTCGGTGCGCTGGTGTGATGGCTCACAGGAGGAGGCGGATGCGCTCTTCGCCGAAATGATCGAGAAGGGCAGCTGCATCAAGCTCAACGAAGAGAAGCGCCCGAACAGTTACCTGTTTCGCTCCGATCCCCGCGATGTGGCCCGGGTGGAATCACGAACCTTCATTTGCTCTTTTAATAAGAATGACGCCGGTCCGACCAATAATTGGGAGGAGCCCCGCAAGATGCGTCGCAAGATGAAAGACCTTTTCAATGGGTCGATGCGGGGGCGGACGATGTATGTCATCCCATTCAGCATGGGGCCGATTGGCGGGCCGATTTCTCAGATCGGTGTGCAGGTGACGGACTCGCCTTACGTGGTGGTTAACATGCGCATCATGGCGCGTGTGGGTGACGCCGCGCTGGAGGTTTTGGGCAAGGATGGCTTTTTCGTGCCGTGTTTGCATTCGGTGGGTTGCCCACTGGAGCCCGGCCAGAAGGATGTCTCCTGGCCCTGCGATCCCGACAACACGCACATCGTCCACTTCCCCGAAGAGCGGACCATCGTGTCCTACGGTTCGGGTTATGGCGGTAACGCGCTCCTGGGCAAGAAGTGCTTCGCACTGCGCATTGCCTCTCAGATGGCGCGGGATGAGGGCTGGCTGGCCGAGCACATGTTGATCCTCGGAGTGAAGGAGCCCAGCGGGAAAAAGACTTACGTTTCCGCCGCGTTCCCCAGTGCCTGTGGGAAGACGAACTTTGCGATGCTCATCCCGCCCGCGGGCATGAGCGATTACGAGGTAACCTGCGTTGGCGACGACATTGCGTGGCTCAAACCGGGGCCCGATGGTAAGGTATATGGCATCAATCCGGAAGCCGGCTTTTTTGGCGTGGCCCCGGGGACTTCGGAGGGCACGAATCCAAACGCGATGGCTTCATGTGCGCGAGACACGATTTTTACCAATGTGGCGCTGACTGACGATGGTGACGTCTGGTGGGAAGGTATGACAAAGACTCCGCCCAAGCACCTGATTGACTGGAAGGGCAAGGACTGGACGCCGAAGTCCGATACGCCTGCCGCGCACCCGAACAGTCGCTTTACCGCGCCTGCGCGCAACTGCCCGGCCATCGACCCGGATTGGGAAAAGCCTGAGGGTGTGCCGATCAAGGCGATTGTCTTCGGCGGCCGCCGGATGAAGGACATTCCGCTCGTTTTCCAATCGTTCAACTGGAGCCACGGCGTCTATTTAGGTGCGACCATGGGCAGCGAGCGCACCGCCGCCGCCGAAGGTAAACAGGGCGAGCTGCGACGCGACCCGATGGCGATGCTGCCTTTCTGCGGCTACCACATGGGCGACTACTTCCGCCACTGGTTCAACTTCCAGAAGGGCCTCGATCAGACCCCGCGCATTTTCCATGTGAACTGGTTCCGTCGCGGCGAGGAAGGCGAAATGCTTTGGCCGGGCTTCGGCGAAAACATGCGCGTGCTCAAGTGGATTGTTGACCGATCCAGCGGGCAAAGTTTTGCCCGGGAAACGCCGCTTGGCTGGATGCCCAACTACGATGACATCGATTGGCGCGGCCTCGACTACAGCGAGGACCAGTTTAACGAAGTCATGTCCTTCCACCGTGACCGGACGAAGATGTCGACGCTCCAACACGAAGACCTCTTTCTTCAGCTCTCCGACCACCTGCCTAAGGAGCTCATCTTCGAGCGCGAATTGCTGATCTCGCGCTTGTAAAAGTGACATTTGACCTATGGTGGCGCTGGGTGGGCTGATCTGTTCGTTTTTAGGTCTCGTCCTGGCGACCGGCCTCGTCGTGGTCGTCTTATTGGTTTGGCCAGGTCGCAAGGGTTATCCTAAGCGATCCGTTTCTGATATCTGGTCCCGGATAAGTCCGGGGGAGGCGTTGGACGAAATCGCGAGTCGGCTGAAGTCGATGGGATTTGAGGTCGGCCATGGGCGAAATGGCGAGCTTTCGGCGCATCGAAAGCAGAGCGTATTTGAGGATGGGGGCATAGAAGTCGTCGAGGCGGATTCATTTCCCATTACGGTTAGTGTTCGAGCTGAGCCAACGGTGAATGACGTTGCACTTTCCATTAAAGTGCGATGCGTCACTTTTATACTCCTTGATTCAGGAGAAACCGCCTATCTGGAGCGCTTCTGCGAAGCCCTCGTTCAGCAAAGCAGCTTCCAGGCTCCGTCAAAAAAAGTAGATCATCTTGCATCCATATGGATGGTGCTTTGCGCCAGTGTTGCGCTGAATATGCTGTTGGCCGTTTCGCTGTTTTCGCCCATCTGGGAGCGAATTGAAGCTTGGATTCCGTTGGCGTTTCACACGGTGGGGATGATGGGGTTTTGGTGCGCGGCCATCGGACGATCAACGGAGCAAATGGCGTTGCGGAATCCCGATCGTTTTCGTCGCGTCAATATTGCGCCACTGCTTTCGTTCTTCACGTTGCTGGCGGGTATTGCGGTCCAATTTCGTTGGGGGCAATCCGAGTGGCTATGGACGATTGCATACGCGTTTGTTCCATTCATTGCGAATGGTATGGTCGATGCGATGGTGCGTGAAGCCGACCGCGAGAAGCAGCTTAAGCGGCAGGCCAGTTAAATGGATTCGCTGCCCTGCATTCCAGTGTGGTGTCAGCTAAATTTGATGCAGAATAAAGCCCAAGGGGTTTAATCAACGTAGCGATGGGTGAAACCCATCGTTAGGATTGAGTACTTCACACTCAAGGCTGAAAGCCTTGTTCAAAGCACTTGCTAACAACAGGTTAACCAAGCCTTCCAGGCTTGATGAAGAAGGATTCGATAGAACGAGGGGTTTCACCCCTCGCTACGTTGAGACAGCCTTTCAGGCTGACAGAAAATGCAGCGAACTTCACTGACACCACTCCAGCACGCATTACAGCGCGTATTTCAGCTCACGCTTGCCGTGGGAGAGGGTCAGGTGGTTAGCACCGTTGGGCTTTTCGGATTTGGCTGTGTGGCCGATGGGCTGGGCCTCCAGTCCGAAGCTTTCAATCGCGGCGATGATGCGTTTTACCGACGACTTCGGGCAGAAGACTTCGAGGCGATGGCCCATGTTGTAGACCTGATACATTTCCTTCCATTTCGAGCCGCTCGCCTTCTGGATTTCGCTAAAGATGGGCGGAATCGGCATCAGCGAGTCCTTGATGAAATGCACTTTGCGTCCGAAGCGTAGGCACTTCGTTTGCCCGCCGCCGGAGCAGTGGACGAGCCCGCGAATCTGACCGGGGAAGTCGCGGAGGAGCTTTGCCACGACGGGTGCGTAGGTGCGGGTGGGGGAAAGCAGGGCCTGGCCGACGGTCATGCCGTCGCCGCCGGGGAGGGCGTCTGCCAGTTTGTGTGGGCCGCAGTAGACAAGTTCCTTGTCCGTAGTGGCGTCGTAGGTTTCGGGATACTTCTCGCGGTAGTAGGGCGAGAGCAAATCGTGGCGCGCGCTGGTGAGGCCGTTGCTGCCGATGCCGCTGTTGGGCGTGTCTTCGTAATTGGCCTGACCAGCCGAGGAAATGCCGATAATTGCGAGCCCGGGGCGAATCTTATCCCCGGTGATGACGTCGTCGCGGTTGAGAATCGCGGTGGCGCAGGAATCGACCGTGACCGTGCCGACGAGGTCGCCGACGTCGGCGGTTTCACCACCGCCGGACTGGATGCCGAAGCCAAACTCGCGCAGGCGGGCCAAAAAGTCTTCCGTGCCCTGAATCAACTCGGCCAAGGCGGCACCGGGGAAACGCCGGGCGTTGCGGTTGACGGTGCTGGAAAGCAGCACGCCGCTCGTCACGCCGACGCAGAGCAGGTCGTCGACGTTCATCACGATGCTATCCTGGGCAATGCCGCGGAAGACGGACGCGTCACCCGTTTCGCGGTAGTGCAGGTAGGCCACGTTGGACTTCGTGCCGCTGCCGTCACTGTGGATGACGTTGCACTTGTTGGGGTCGCCGGTCAGGTAGTCCTCGGTGATTTTGCAAAATGCGCCGGGGAACAGGCCTCGGTTCAGTTTGTCTACGGTAGCGTGGACTTCCTGTTTGCTGCTGGAAACGCCGCGTGCTGCGTAACGGCCTGAGTCGGTTTTCTTGGGCATGGTCTGAAATTTATTTTCTCACAAAGGCACGGAGGCACAGAGGGGAACTAGGCGAGGATTGAAACAGGAAGATCGGGAAGAACGGGAAAATAAGCAACCTTTCCGTCTTTCCCGATCTTTCTGTTTCATTTCAAATTCACTTTTGCTTTGGGTCGTTCTGATTGGAGGCGGTGTGTTCGAATGCAGAGCCTCTGTGCATCCGTGCCTCCGTGAGAAAGCCAAACGGTGCACTAGTTCTCGAGATAGCTAATGAGCAGTTTCTTGAATTCTTCGTGCTCGGTGCAGACGGGCAGGTCGCTGTTTTCCTGGGCGAATTGTTCGCTGGGGCGGAACAGGACGCTGCGATTGGCGGAGCGGAGCATCGTGAGGTCGTTGTAGGAATCGCCCGCGGCGATGATTTCAAAGTTGAGTCCTTGCAGCGCGCGGACGGCTTTTTCCTTTTGGTTGTCCTGTCGAAGCTGGTAGCCGGTGATGCGGCCATCCGGGTCGACGATCAACTCGTGGCAGAACAGCGTGGGGTAGCCGAGCTGGGCCATGAGCGGTTGCGCGAATTGGGCAAAGGTATCCGACAGGATGATGACGCGGGTCTGGCTGACCAGCCACTTCATGAACTCCTGTGCGCCGGGCAGGGGAGCGAGTTCGCCGATGACTTCCTGAATCAGCGGGAGGCGGATGTCGTGCTCGGCCAACAGGTCGAGCCGGTAGCGCATGAGCACGTCGTAATCCGGCTCGTCCCGGGTTGTGCGTAAAAGACCGTCGACGCCGGTGCGCTCGGCGACTGCCTTCCAAATTTCGGGTATCAACACCCCTTCCAAGTCCAGACAAACCAACTGCATGGCGAAATCCTCACGAGGGTGAGCGGGGGGTCAAGGGTTTTGCGCGCCGCGACCGTTATTTGCCAAAATGCTTTTTCGCCGCTTTGAACGCAGCGTTATATTCACGGGTTTTTTGTTCCGCGAGTGTGACAAATTCTTCGCCGAGCCCCGCCACGCGATCCGGATGGTAGCGTTTGAGTGCTTCGCGGTAGGCTTTTTGCATGGTGGCGAAGTCGGCATCGGCTTCCACACCGAGGACGGAGCGGAAGTCGTCGGCGGGCGGCTTGGGCGTGGCGGGTGGTTCGGAACTTGATTCAACGCGGGGCGGGGGAGGCGTGGCGGGCTCGTCTTCTTTTTTGAAATGCCGCTCCATCGTCAACCGGGCTTCCGGGTAAACGCGTCGCATTTTATCGGTTGCCTCCCGGATGGTTTCCGCGGGCAGGGCCTCCCGGAACTCATCGCCGGTGGGCAGGACAACGGTAAATTCAAACCACGGCTGGTCGCGCTTGGGAATCATTGGCGAGACAGCTTATGCGCCGTCCCGCTCAAATCAACCCCTTGCTGCGAATCAATGCTCGGGCGCTTCGTCGATGTTGGTTGGGGCGATGGCGTCTTCGGGTTCGCGGACGGAGTCGATCAGCGCCTGGACTTCCGGTCCGGGCTTTTCGCAGACGAATGACAAACCGAGCGAGACGGCGAAGTTAATCACCATGCCGATTGAGCCGATGGCTTCCGGCTTCAGGCCGTTTTCAGCGAGCCCAAACATCGTCCATTGCGGCATGTCGAAGTAAACCGTGCCGATGATGTAGAACAGCGTGAAGCCAAGGCCCGCCAGCATGCCGAAGACCGCAGGCATGGCACCGACGCGGCGGTTGAACACGCCCAGGATGATGATCGGGAAGAAGCTCGCTGCGGCCAGACCGAAGGCAAATGCCACAACTTGCCCCACGAATCCCGGTGGATAAATTCCGAAGATGCCCGCCACCACGACCGCCAGGCCAATGATGCCGCGGCCAATCGCGAGGCGTTGTTTATCCGAGGCGTCCGGTTTCAAAATGCGGTAATACAGGTCGTGCGCCACAGACGAGGAAATGACTAGTAATAGGCCGCTGGCGGTGGAGAGCGCTGCCGCCAGTCCACCTGCCGCCACGAAGGCGATGATCCAGTTGGACAGGTTCGCCATCTCCGGGGTGGCTAATACGATTATGTCCCGATCCGGCCCGCTGAGCCCGGCTGCGCGCATGGCGATGCGCCCGTCCGCGCCTTGAGCGCCACCAGTGTCGAGCCACTCCTGGTGCGAGGTAAAGATGTCGCGGAGAGCCTTGTCGGTCATCGCGCCCTTGCGGAAGATTTCGTTTTCGCTGTTGTTGGTGAATTCCAGCGCGTCGTCGCCGTCATCCAGCCAGAGAATTAGGCCGGTTTCTTCCCAACTCGTGAACCACTGGGGCACTTCTTCCTGCGAGGCACCGTTGAGGGTGGTGAGCATGTAGTAGCGGGCGAAGCCAGCCAGCGCAGGGGCCGAGAGATAAAGGCCGGAAATGAACAGCAGCGCCCAGAATGCGCTCCAACGTGCGGCGGCAGGGGACTTCACCGTGTAGAAGCGCACGATCACGTGGGGGAGGCCCGCCGTGCCCGCCATCAATGCGAGCGTGACCAGGAGGACGTTCATTTTATCCCAGCCGCCCGTAAACGGCTCGGTATAACTGGAAAACCCGAGCTCTTTCTGAATGCCGTTTAACTTGTCCAACAGGAACATTCCGCCTTCGACTTGGCCGCCGAGACCGGCTTGTGGGACGGCTTCGCCGGTGAGCTGGATCGAAATCGCAATCGTTGGGACGAGGAATGCGGTGATGAGCACCCAGAATTGCGCAACCTGGGTCCAGGTGATGCCCTTCATGCCGCCGAGGGTCGCGTAGATGAAAACGATCACCATGCCGATGATGACGCCGGTGTTGACGTCCACTTCGAGGAAGCGGCTGAACACCACCCCCACGCCGCGCATTTGCCCGGCGACGTAGGTGAAGCTGACGAACAGCGCGCAAACCACTGCCACCACGCGGGTCGGATTAGCGAGGATGC
>JBNNDZ010000491.1:0-10616 GCA_050285865.1 Puniceicoccales bacterium | reverse complement strand
GTTGGGCGTAAAACTCTGCACACCCGGTTGTCCTACAGCACCAAAGACGTAATACTGGTTGGTGACATTTGAGGCGATGTAGATGTAGTCATTAGGCTCGATGCCGACATTCTGGCTCATGTCGCCTTCCAGGAATAATTTCTGAAAATCCACGTCGAGTTGCTGGTTGCCACGAACGACGAACGAACGCTCCATGTCAGCGAGCTCGATTGTATTTTGTTCAAACAGCCCGACTTGGACCCCACCTGCGCGCGCCACGGCTTCAACCAGCGTTAACGGACGATCCAGGGTGAAGACTCCGCGCTTCATCACTTTGCCCATTATCGAGTAGCGTTTGCTGCCGACTTCTTCTGGGGTGATGATGACACGAGGGTTGCGGAAGTTTGCTCTGAGTCGTTCGTCGAAAAGGCGTCGTGCTTCATCAATGGTCAGGCCGTTGACGTTGACATTGGTTGCTTGCAAGTAACTGATGGTGCCATCCGGTGAAATGCGGATGCCAGGGCGGTCGAGTTCGGGGCGGCCGTAGAGTGAGAAATTAATCACATCGCCAGGGCCGAGTTCATAGCGGTCGCGCCAGGACCCTTCGGCACCATTGAGCGGGTCTTCGGCGCAAAGCAAATGCGCGAGGAGGAGGCAGGCAATGAGGATTAACGCGCGCATCAGGCAGGTTGTGCGGTCGGTTTCTTGCGAAGCAGTGAGCCCAGGATTAAGCCAGCTTTCTCAAAGCCGGTAGCCAGGGGATTGGGCGCGGGCTTACGGATCAGGATCAATCCATCGGGAGAATGGAGCGTATTAGTATAAAGGCGCAGATCGGATTTCAATTTGCCTGGTTTGCAATGGTCGTCGACCAGGCACAACCAGTGGCCAACCTGCTCCAAAATTGGAATGATGGCGGGGTAGGGATCGCCGTTTAAGCGAAGCAGGACTGGGCCTTCCTGCAAGTGTTTGCGTGCCCACGCACGCCAGTCTTCCAACTCACGCCAATGAACGAGTTGCCCAGGCGCCGCCCCCAAGTCCCCGGGGTTCTGGCTCAGGTCGAGCACTTTAATCGGGGTATCGTCCGTTTCGGCGAGTTGAAAAAGTGACTGCCAAAACGGCGTTTCCATGTCTGGTTGCGCATGCGAGGTGATGATGGCGAGGTAGCCATCGCGCTGGAGTCGGATGAGGTCAGTCAGCCAAAATGCGTTCAAGCCTGCGCGCCAGGATGGGGTGTCATTAGCGGGTAGCTCAAGTGCGGGCAATGCCTTCCCGGCAATTGCGTAAGCAAGCGGGAAGTCCGGGCTGGGATGGCGAAATTCCAGGATTAAGCTAATCAGCAGGCCCAGGCCCGCGCCTCCGGCAAACCCCGCCAAGCCAAGGAGCAACGCCATTTGTTTGTTTACGGTAACGTTTACATCGGCAGTGGTGGGCGATTGAAAGACTTCCCAATAGCCGGGCGCATTCTCCGCAAAAATTCGCGCTTCCTGGAGTCGACTGTTGAGCATGTCATAGGCACCACGTAATTGGTCGCGCTGCTGGAGCAGTTCGCTGTAGCGAAGAATTTTTCGGGGCATGTTTTGGAGTTTGCCGCGTTGGAGTTCCAGCAAACGCTCGTATTCCTTGACCTGTTGCTCCAGTTGCAACCGTTGATTGCGCGCCTGCACAATTTCCAAATAGAGCTGGTTGCCGAGCGGAGTGCCCGTGAAATTGCGAAGATCGTCACCGGGGTTTTCGGCTTCTTCCTTCTGCTTGGTTACCAGGTATTCTATTTCATAGAGCTTCTCTTTCACGAGTGGATTGGCATCCGTATAGCGGCCCCGTAGTTGGGCAAGCTCTTCACGGGCGGACTTAAGCTGATCGGATATCGGGCTCAAGGCCTGTAACTCTTGTGTCAGTGATCGAAGCTGTTCCGTCTTTGAACTGAGCAGGATGCGCGCGTCTTCGAGTGCCAGTTCCATTCCGGAAATTGCGCTCAAGGATGCCTCCAGTTGCTTGTCGCCATCCAGGAAATCATTGTCCGTGGAGAACGTCAGCAGTCGCTGGTTGATATCTTCCAGCTCGCGCGAGAGGTCATTGCTTTCTTCCTCGAGTAGTTCACGCATGGCGAGCGATTCGCGGCGTTGAAGGGCGATGGTGTAGTGGATGATTTCATCCGCCCAGAGTTGGACGATTTCAATGGCCTCCTCGCCGCTGTAATCGTTGTGGACGGTGATGTAGAAGAAATCCGTGCCTTCGAGTTGGTCAATATCCACGGATCGCCGCAACTCGTTAGGATCGAGCCCCAATGCGGTAGCGGTCTTATAAATGGCTTCGTAGGCGAGCAACGTTGAGCGCAAACTGCGGTCATTTAACTGACGCGGACGAAACGCGTCGCCGAGTTCGCCGGTTTTTATCACGGATGGGATCGGCTTTTTAATCAGCTGCAGCGAAACGGAATAGGTTTCGCTGTTGAACATTGAGCCCGCGATGTAGCCTGCGATGGCCAACACCAGCGCAAGGGCCACCGGCCAGTAGATCCGAATGACTAGTGCATAAATCCAGCGCAGCGGGTCGAAACCGATTGGAAACTGAAAACCCGGGGACACCGCCTTCTCGCCAGCAGATGCGGTTGGAGTTGGGTGATCCCACGGGGTTTCACTCATGATTGATTAAATAAAAGTTATCGCTGATGGGCCAAACAATTAGGGTAATTCTTGGAGGATTGTTTGCACAAAGCGATATTCAAATTGTTGCAGGGTATGGTTTTCCAAAACCTTTGTCCGTTGTCGTTCGACTGTCTTGTCTGATTCTCCAATCGAGTCCTTGAGTGCGTTGATTAAGCCCTGTTCGTCGCCTTGCGGAAAGCGCCATTGGCTGGGCAGGAAATCGTGCATGCCGTCGTTGTCCGACCCGATTACCGGCACCCCGCACGCTGCTGCTTCGAGCATGACGAGTGGGAAACCCTCGAAGCGGGATGGGATGATCAGGCAGTCCAGCGCAGGATAAAGCTCCTCGGGTTGTTTCTCCCAGGATCGTAAAATCACGCGATCCGTTAGGCCAAGTCGGCTAATTTGTTCCTTTAAGCGGGAGTAGTCTGGCCCGTCACCAACGACGAGCAGCTTGGCATCGGAAAGCTGGTCCGGCCAGCGGCTCATCGCATCGACCAGAAAATGTTGCTGTTTTTGATTAAATTCAACCCGGCCAAAAATGCCGAATAGCAGCCCACCCGGCAGGTTTTGCTTTTTACGCAGTTCAACTGGATCACGTGGCGAAAATCGTTTGGTGTCGATGCCGTTTTCAACGATGTGGATTGGGGCAGTTGCGCCACGTGCGCGAAGCATGTTGGCAATGCACTGACTGATCGTCATCCAGCAATCGGGCGTTCGGAATAAATAGCCGGTTGTGCGGTCGCGCAGGGCACCAAGTTTGGCCCCCATTTGTTCCATGGTGTGCGCAACGGGAATGTAGCTCATCACTCGGCAGTTGGCTTTCTTGGCGGCCAGCATGGCCAGAGAGCTGTCTTCAATTTCGCCCTGCAAACAGACGATTAAATCCGGTGACTGTTTTTCGAAGAGCTGAACGAGAGCATGATAGGCTTTGCCGCTGACATGATTGCGGAGTGCCTGGAATTTTTTGGTCACGGCAGGAGCGAAGGCGACTTCCAGTTTTCCACCTTCCTGTTGAATCGCGTCCGTGTGCGCGCGTAGCCTTTCGTTGTGCGGGTTGAGTACGAATGTCGAACGAAAGTCCGGGCATCGATTCGCCGCCGCCACGCCCCGCATCGCCATAAACTGGTGACCGCCAAAGTCCGGGTTGTCGTCGTAGAACAAAACGTGTTTCATGCGTTCTCGGGGTTGAATGCGAAGTTAAAACGGGGCTTGTCCGCTTGGCCCAGCACCCAGTCATAGACTTGTCTCAGTTGACGGGCTTTGGCTGGCCAGGTGAAGTTCTCCCGGGCAAAGACGCTCGCACGCTGTCCGGCGGCACGCACGGCCTCCGGTTGATCCGCCAACATGGCAAGCGTGTCCGCAAAGCCTGTTTTCAAGTTGTCCGCTGAATCGAAGGGCACCCGCCAACCGCAGTCATCCGGGAGTAGCTCAGTCGGTCCAGCGTAATCAGCAATGACCGGTGCCAAGCCCAGTGCCATGGCTTCCAGCACAACGCCGCCGCCAAATTCCCGCACGCTGGGGAAAGCAAAGACACCGGATTGGCTTAGGCGCTTATGCAGCTTTTCGTGGGGAATCCATCCGGGGAGCTGGACCGATTGCTCCAATTGGTGTTCAGCAACGAGTGCCTTGAGTTTCCCCATTTCCGCGCCATCGCCTATAATATCCAACACCGCGCGGCCGTCCTTAAGCAAGGGCAGGGCGGCTTCCAGCAAAGTCACTGCGCCTTTGTAAGGAACGAGGCGGCCAACAAAAGCGAGCTTGAGCCGGTCGCTGGATGGGCGTGGCCGCGGTTCCGGGAAACGCTCCGGGTCGATGGCATTTTCGGGGATGTAAATCGACTTCTCGCGTCGTTTCGCGGTGGTCACGACTTCCCCGTAAGTATGCCCGGAGGCCAGGACCAATGCGGCGGCGCGGTCACGTGTGCCTTGCAGGCCTGGAGTGAATTTATAAAGCCCGCGAACGTAGCTCAGCCATTCTTTTTCCTGTCGACGGATGGCATCGAAGCCAGCAGGCCAGGGCACGCCACCGTTTAATGGACCAATGACCAGTGGTATGTTTGCGCGGCTCAATCGCTTGGCAATCGGGCTGGCGGTGGTTGGGCTCAGTGGCGTGATGCGGTGGACGAGATCGAATTCGCCGGCTTTGATACGGCCTTCCACCATGCGCCAAAGTTTGTGCTCAAACACTGGATATGCGAAGTTGTAAAACGCCGAGTAAATGGTCCAGCCAAGTGACTCGCCACCGCGTAGAACCTTGGCCAGTTTGAAGGCCATTCCTTGCATTTTTCGGTTGTCTACGGGGAGTAAACGGGCCGAAGGAAAGCCTGCTTCGAGTATGGCATCCCGGTTGCGCAGCTCAGTCGCAAGCTGGATATCGGCGACTTCACCAAGTGCGCGAGAAAGGGAATAGCCAATCAGCGCGACGCTTGTAAGCCGAGGGTTTGCCGCTTCGGCAATGATTAGGACGCGTGGCTTGAAATGTTCCTGCATTGGTTTATAGCGTGAACTTTATCATGCTTCGGCATGGCCGTCACGAGCGAACTCTTGTTGTTGGGCGGGTTCTAGAAAGCGAGGCCGCGTAGGCCGTTTGCCCGTTGTTGGATTGGCGCTGGCGGTTGATGTTGCGATCGCTGTGTCTCGGCGTTTTCCGTCCCAGGTGGCGGGGCGATATCCTTGGCGCCGCCAGATCTCGATACGCATCAGTACGCCAACGACGACCATCCACGTGGACAGGTTCTTGGTCTGGGTCAGCACACGTTCCAAGTTGCTGTGCATATAGGTGATGCCTAGTGCCACGCCAATGCCCAGACAGAGAAAGCCGAGGAACGATTTTCGGTACTGCCAGACACCACGTAAGCACCAGTATAGCGTGCATAGTTCAAACAAGATGAATGCCGCGAAAGTCTGATAGCCTGTTTCTGCGAGCAGCAGCATGTAATGGCTCTCGGTCAGCGGGTTGGCAAAGTAGTGCTCAGCTACGATGGTGTGCCCGCGATTGGCATTCCAAGCTTCGAGCAATTGACTGTATTTCGCGCCGGTCGGGCGACTGTTGGCGATGCCAAAGCTGTTCCAACCAATGCCAATGACGGAATCTTCCAGCATCGCCTTGGACTGCTGGTTAAGGATCCAGCGCAGATCGTTCTCCGGGCCGGTGTCTTCCGAAGATTCAAAACGGTTCACGAGGGTGTCCATGGCCAGGAACAATACGATGCCTCCGGCTGAGGCCATTAGCATCAACACGCCCATTCGCTTAAGCGTAATGCCACGCAGGAAACTGATTCCCAGCAGCAGTAATGCGCCCATGCCAATGGCGGCCAATGAGGCCCGGGATACCGAAAAGATGATGCTTAGCCCGCCAGCACCGAACCCCGCGAAATAAAGGAGCGAATCGCGGAAGCGGATGTCTTTGGCCAGGGAAACGGCAAGTAAAGGCAGGCCGACGAAATAACACCACATCGCCATGGGGTTCTGATGTTCGAACCATGCCGGAATCTGATAACGCCCCTCCAGGTAGCGCATTTTGATGCAGACGAGCGCATTGACGATGAGGGCGGCTGCGAATGCCCGGAGAATCCACTGGATGTCTTCTTCGTCTTCAATGGCTTGGCAGACCCCAATGGCAATTACGAAGGCCATGGCAAATTTCCACGCCGCCATGACTCCGAAGAGCGGCTCGTAGGCGGTCAACAGGGAGAGGCACCCCATGGCAATGTAGAGCGTATAAACAAACAGTCCCGGGAGCCTCAGCAGCGGTTTGCGTCCCCGCATAATGGCAGCGAGGATGAAGCCAAAACCGACCATCCAGAGCATATTAAATTCGAAGCCCTTGGTATGGCCGCGATACCAGTCGATGGAGTAGAGGTTTAGTGTAAAGTTGCCCGGGGGGCGGACGAGTACCAGCGTCATCCCGGCAAGAATGAATCGTCGCCAGAATTTGTGCTGATTGACGAGATACGCAACGACCAATGGGATGCCCACCATGCCGGTCAAAATGACCATCACCTTGGCGAGCAATTTGACTATTTCCATGGATCCAGCGACTCCAGGATATGCACGGTTTGGGGTTCGTTGAGGAGTTGGTCCTCGCCCAGCGTTTGCACAACGACGAGCAGAGGTTCTTCACCGCCCGCTCCAAATGTAAGGCGTCGCCACGTGGCACGCATCCAATAGCTCATCGGTGAGACGAACCAGCCATCGGGTGTCGTAAACCAATACAGGGCGTGCCGCTGTTGGCCATCGCGCTCCAGAGTGAGTGCCTGGTACTCGCCTTGGGGGCTTTCGATGGTTTGTTCGCTGACAATTCGCCAGCCCGCTCCCACAAAGCAGTAGCGCGGGTCGTGGACTGCGTGCCGGTTACGCGTTCCGTCGATGGCTGAGTAAAGGAACGGGGGGCTTCCTTCCGGCAGGACAACTTTTTTCACCGCCATGGCTTCACCGAGTAAGTTGCGTTCTTCCGGCGTCAACGGAGTTGATTGACTGCGAAATTGCGGCCCGGCTTCCGGTATTCCCAGCAGTTGTTCCATCGCGTCTTGTTTGGGTGCCAGCTCGACGATCAACGCGATGATTAGCGTGAGCCCGCAAATGGTCCAGAGCAGGAATGTTTGCCACGGTTTCATGAGCGATTTCCTTTCCACCAATTGATTGAGGCAGCAATTGATAGCAGTAGAATGGCGCTGCGCAGTATCCAACCGTTGCCAGGAATGTCGCGGGCGAGCCATCCGGTTGCTGGCAGCCAGGAAAGCATGCCTGCCAGCCAAAACCATTTCCAAATGCTGGGCGCGGCTTGTCCTCCGAGCGCCAGTCCAAATGCCACGTGTCGCGCAATATTTAACGAGCCGAGAACGCCCACGATACAGGCGAGAAGTGAAAGCACCAAGAGAAGGAAATCCGGATGCCAAGTGCCTTGCCGGACTTTCCTGACGATTGTGATAACCAATGGGATCAGCCAAATGAGGAACAACCAACCAGCTCCGCGCGCATAGACATCGGATTGCCAAATCCTGGGTAGGTTGGAGGCCATCAAGCCACATAGTCCCAAGGCTAGAACTGCTGGTGCGATCACCGCATGGCTTGAAGTCTTTGAAGGCGAGCTCATGGCAATTGGGCCCTCCTGTTGGATGGTTGGATGAGTTTGGCCAAGCCTACACAGGCAAAGAACATTACCCCGAGTACCAGCAGCGCCCCCCAGGTGTGGAAAAAGCCACTCGCAAATTGGCTTCCCCAGGTCAGAGCCACGGCGGTGATAATGCAGATGCGAATCGTATTTGCAATCCAAGCCAAGGGAAAGAGTAGGACCAGGAACAACCAGAAGCGTCCCTTGCCACCAACAAACAGTAGGCCGACTGCTGCCCCGGTCAACATGAGGACCGGCAAAAGATTCATGCCCGCGCAAGCCGGTTCGATGGCGACTGGTAATCCTTGAATGTCCAACAACGTTCCTTCGCGTTGGATGGAAAAGCCAAGCGAGGTGAAAAGCATTTCTGCGACCCAGGCACCACTCAGGCGGAAATACCAACCTAGCTCCGTGAAGTCTGTTGCGATCCACGGAAATGAAAACAGCGGCAGCATGGCCCAACTGGCGCGGTTCGCGGGGCCATGCCAGAAGGCTTGCACCCACGCCAGCAGAAGCAGGGTCCAACCCACGGCGGCGAACAGCAGGATTTCGCCAAGGAGTCCCAGGGCGTAGAGCATGACTGCCACTGCTATCGCGGCCGTGTTCGCGTGCAACGCCTCGTTGCGCAAAGTCCAGGGTTTACCTAGCCAAAACGCAAGGAGTAGCCCGATAACCAGGGGCCAACTGTCGTCACCGGGCAACCGCGCAACCATGGGCCTCGTCCAAACAACGAGCCATAGCACAACGAGCCCCAGTGCCGTGACCCATTTGATCATGGATTGGCCTCCGCCTGATTAATGGCTTGAAGGTTCCGGTAAAAGGCAGGCTCATCGGGATTTTCTGTTATCAGTGCCTGGGTCAGTTCCCGGGCTTGTGTCCATTCTTCGTTTTGAAATGCGAGACGTGAGAGGAAAAGTTTCGCTTCCATCGAATCATCTACGATGCCTTCGTAGATGGATGTTGCCTGTGCGAGGTCAGCTTTGGCCAGAGCCAGCCGGGCTGCCATTTCTTTGCCTTGAATGGACGCGGCCCAATCATTTTGCGTGTTGGTTAGCTCTTCCACGGCATCCCATTGATTGTTCTTCGCGTAGTGTAAGGCCAGTAGCATTGCCGCGCGTTGGCCCGCTGCTCCGCTGTCACTCAACAATGCTCGCGCGGTTGTTTCGGCGCTGGCAGGGTCGTTATTGAGCCATTGTAGCTCCGCCTTTAGTAGTTGGAGGTTGGGGTCGTCCGAATCCGATTGATTCAACCGCGCCAGCGCGGCATCGATCGTGTCCGTTTGCCGAAGAATTTGCACGAGGCCGTAATCATACCAAGCTGGTTGAGCATCGTCCGGCGTATCAAACACCAGCGCCGCCTCCAACCATCCTTCCGCCAGAAATGCAGCTGACCACGCATTAGATGAGTTTAGGATCGCTGTCATTTCCGGCGAAAGCGAGTCGTCGATAGTGTGCAGCTTCCGGTAGAACTGGTGTTGGTTCGGATCGTTTAGGATTGGCGCTGGGGGAGCGGGCTCACTGCTGCGGAAGAGTAAAATTGATTGCAGCGCGGCCTTAAGACGCGGTGACCAGGTTCGCTTGGCAAAGGGGTCGCTGCGGAGGAGCATCAATGCCTGTGCTTCGTCATTGTCTTGCAGCGCCTGAAGTAGACGCAGCCAGTAGGTTTCCTGACGTTGCTGGGCAATGCGGCTGGCATAAGGGAGTGTCTCGAATTGGTCGCTGTCCCACCAAGTGCCATTGGGCAAGTTGCTCAAATATTGGGCATACTCGGCAAATGGGCCGCCGCGTGGGGCTGGAGGCAGCATGCGGCCAAGGCCAGTAATTTGTTTCCAAAACCACGCTTTAATCCAAAACTCTGCCACGTTTGTTTGTTGGTAGCCATCGAGCCAGGAATCCACCGCCATGGCGTATTGTTGACGCCGACGATAAAACTCGCCGAGTTGATCCCAGAACAACGGGGAGCCCGGTTCCAGGGTCACTGCGCGAACGTAGTCTGCCCGACTGGCCTGCCACTGTCCCAGGCTCTCGAAGATTTGTCCGCGAAAGGCCAAGGCATCCGCGTTGTCCGGAGCGGCGACAGTTGCTTCGTCAATCAGGCGTAGAACATCGCGGGGGTTGTTGGTCGATAGGAGAGACAGGCGGAGGAGGCGGTTGGACTCTGCTTTGCCAGTAAAGCGCTTCCGTTCGAGTAGCTCACGGGCTTCGGAGATTTTGCCCATTACAATCAAGGCATCGGCTTCCAGAAAGACCCACGATGCTTCGTCGCTTGACTGCGACATCCATTCAGCCGAGATCGCTTCGTAGGTCTTGGGGTCTCTTTCGTGAACAGCTGCACGCGCCAACAAGAGGGCCTCGTCCTCATTCTGGGCGGCGATCGCGTTACCCCGAATTTGGCGCAAAGTGAAGGCGTCGCTCCGGGCGACAGCTTGGGTGAGTTGCGCCTCCTGTAGTTTTTCCTGCCATGCTTCGCGGCTCTCCGCCTCGGGCAGGTGTTCAGACAACAGACGAACGCGTGAAAAATCGCCCGCTTCCCAAGCGGTAGCCAAGTCGGCCTCGGTCTGTTGGCGCATTCGCTCGAGCGAGTAGTCACGCCAAAGCCACAGCCCAATTCCGATCGCTAAGAGGAAGAATATTACAACAACCAAACGGATGAGCTTTGGGGACATGGCTCAAACCTAGCGAATGACAAACCCGAATTCAATATGACTTTTTACTGTTTTTTCGGATAAGACAACATGCACTGAACTCTTAACGGTTCAGTACATATGCGGGGCGCTGTTGGTTTTTACGGCGGGCCGCGTAGAGCACGCCCGCGGTGAACAGGCCGATGATAAGTAAGGTGGAGGGCTCGGGATTGGCGAGGTAGGCGACGTTAGCC
>JBNNDZ010000490.1:0-3038 GCA_050285865.1 Puniceicoccales bacterium | reverse complement strand
CAGCTATCGGTAATGAAGGCATTGAGGTCCTTTGGCCAGACTGTCCCATTGGCATGAAATCGGTATTTACCGCTGCTGAAATCCTGCCAGTAGTCCCCCTTCACGCGGTAATCCTTTGTCATCAGGTCGACGGCCTGGAGGTCGAGTTCGGACTCGTTGACCCGGCCCTGAACGCGGGCAGCAACGAGGTGCAAATCATCGTAGGACAGCTCACCGAAGCGCACATCAAACTGGGCATCAGCAGGCTTAAAACCGGGCAAGAAATCCACCCAGGCCTTCCAGCGGGGGCGGTCCACAATGTCCAGCCCTTCCGGGATATCTTCGGGCGGAATGGCCGTGCTGGTCAGGAAAAATTCCGGGTTCCACTCGGCATCGAGCCGCAGCCGCCCACTCTGGTCCGACGGCTTGAAGCGCCCTCGCACCGCCAGCCAATCCGCGCCACTTTTCAACCGCACTTCACCGGTCAAGGCACCCTTGGGATCCTTTTTCAGCTCCCGCAAATTGATGTTCGCGAAAGCACCATTGAATGGCAGCCCCCAGGCTTCAATGGAGTAGCTATAAAGCTCGGCCGCTCGCGGCACGCCGATCAAGCCGTCGATGCCAGAGTCCAGCTCAACCAACGCCTCAGTGAAGCCGGTTTTGACGTCATCACGCCATTTCAAGCTATCGAGCCAGGCTCGGCCCATGCCGTCGGGCCGCAAAATAGCATCCTCGTCCAGCAAGGCACTCACGCGGACGGACCCCGCCCCGAGCACCAACTCGCTTTCTTCGTCGACATAGCCCTCGTTAAAGACCTCCGCCAGAACGTGCAACGGCCCCTTACGCTCGCCCGAAACGACGATGTTCAAGATCGGCTGCTGGAGCTTTGCCAGGGGCTCGCGGAGTTCCATCAGGCTGCGGCAAGCAGCGAAGTATGCACCGACAAAGTCCGGCTCGGCGTCCTTGTCGATCCCGGAGTCCTCCTCATCCAGGCCCGGCAGTGGCGTGAAAAAATTCCCCGCGATCTGCACCCGCGCATTGAGCAATTGGAAAATGAAGGTCTCGATCTGCCATTCTTTGGCGCGACGGCTGGCGTTAATGTGGATGTTGTGCACGATGATCTCCCGCTTGCCTGCTGGGGAAATAACGGTCGGACAGTAGAATTTCCCATCGGCAATGGAGACCTCCGTCGGGATGAAATCACCCACGAGCAGACCGAATAAGCTGAAGCGCGCAAAGACCAGTTCGGCGTCAAAGAATGCCTCCGAATTCTGCATGGAGTATATACGGGCATTGTGGGCAATGACCATTCCCCGCACATCGAGCTTCAACTCATCGGTTTCCAAGCGAAAGCCTTCTTTAGCCAACGCTTCATCCAGCGCGACGGTAAGGAATCGCGGAACCGGCGGCTCTCCCTCGCGCAACAGGACAACAGCCAGAGCCCCCAGGCCCAACAGGACCAGGATCAAGGCCACATTCACCACCAGGTGAAGGCCGACTCCAATTATCTTGAGCAGCCGCATTCGTTCAAATTGTCAGGGGTGGTTCGAGCAGATACAAGCCAAACGGCACCCCTTGGCGTTACGGTTGCGCGGCGGGTTCGGCCCGCTGCGGTGCCCCCGCATCCACGTCCGCATCGATGACATCCTGCGGGCTTTGCGGAGTATTGGGCGGGTTCTTGCCCATCGTCAGCGGAAAGAGCGCGTCGATCAGGTCCTGCTTGAGCAGGAAGGTGACGTTCTGCTGAGGCGAACCGCCGACTTGGCGCACGCCATCGCGGATAGTGAAGGAATAACTCCGCGTCTCGCTGCTGCCGTCACCGCCGGGAAGGATGATCTCTGCGTCGAGGCGGTAACGCCAGGGCAGGTTTGGCAGGGCTTCAAAACGTGGAAGCAGGTAGTCCTTCACTTGGAAGTCCTTGAGGATATCGATCACGCTGAGAATTTCCGCGCGGTCTTCATTGTCCTCGGCCATGGCAGTCGCCCAGGTCTGGGTTTGCGGGTCAATTTTCTGGTCCAGCAACACCTTGTCCCCGTTCAGGTCGATGATCTTCAAACTCTGAATACGCGCCCCCTTGGGCAGGCTGGTGAGCGTGCGGTTGCGGTAGGCAAGTGAATCCGCCCGGAGAGCAGCAAGAATGCCGAGGTCCACCGCATAAACCGACGGCTTATCCGCAAGCTTGGCGTAGAGATTTCGCGGGTTTGCCCATGCCGGCGGATTCGGATCATTCGGCGTGGCAATGTTGTTGCCCAACAGGAGCGTCCAATTATTGGTCGAGCGAATCGTCACTTCGGCAACCGGATCATTGAGTCCCCAGGCGTTGAGATCACTCGGAGCGGGCGCGTCACAGACAAAGGCTTCCGCCTCCAGCGACTTGAGCTGGTCGATGAGCCCTTGCACGAGTTCCGTTGCGGCGGGTTCCGTTTTCACCTGGCCCTTGGACGAGGTGGAAACGCTTTGCCAGGCCACCGGCGCATCCGGGCTGGACGACTCCAGCCTCTGCAACGTCAGCGTTTTGCCCGCGCGTTCAATTTCCAATGCCGTCACCTTGGCAGCATCGAAACGGAGAATTTCCCGTTCACGGAGCTCCTCTTGAGCACGTGTGAGCCGCTCGAAAGGCTCAGCCAGCACGGTGAAAATCGTCGACTCCTCCGCACCGTTTTCCAAACGCGCATAGAGCAGACGCGGCGAGCCTTCCGGGAGGTCCGGCACGTTGCCACCCAGCAGGAGTGTCTGGCGTCGGTTGTTGCCACCCAGCGTAATGCGCAAATTCGGCGTGGCCAGGCCCGTCAATTCCGGGCTCACGGCACCGGGTTCCAACAGCTTTACCACGCGCTGACCAACCAGCAAAGCGAGCGCATTCTGGACAAGCTGATCATCGGCCTTGGCGGGCACCGGGGTTTCAAACGACCACCCATCGCCGCCCTTGGCGAGTCGGATACGTTGCGAATTGGTCTGAATCGTCAGTGTTTGCAGCTCAAAAACCGGAATGTCAAAAATGCGCTGGCTGCGCAGTTCCGGCAGCGGCACCGCAATGGCATTCAGCAGGTCGTTGCTCA
>JBNNDZ010000489.1:0-4811 GCA_050285865.1 Puniceicoccales bacterium | reverse complement strand
ATACGCCCGAGGGTGCGCGATCGGTGCTGTCCACTATTTCCGGATCGATGATCACGGTCACCGGCGTGATTTTGTCCACGATGATCGTCGTGCTGACGCTGGCTTCGCAGCAATACGGGCCGCGTTTGGTGAAGAATTTCATCGAGGATCGGCCGAGCCAGTTCGTCGTCGGGGCGTTTGCCGGGTGTTTCATTTACACGGTTATCACGCTGAAAAACATCACTTCGGGTGGGCAGGATTTCGTCCCGCATATTTCGGTGCTGGTGGCAGTGTTGCTGGCAATGTTCTGCATCGGGCTGATGATTTTCTTCGTTCAGCACGTGGCGTCGTCGATTCAGGTGCAGTCGATTATGCGCCGGGTTTACAACGACCTGAACGGCGCCATCGACTCGCTCTTCCCGGAAAATCTGGCTGAGGCTCATGAAAATCCGGTCTCATTGGAGGAAGCCCTCGAGAAGATGGATGCGGACGGATTTAGCGTAACGGAGATTACGACTGCGAACCCGGGTTACGTCCAGTTAACGCATGACGCTGACTTGATTGATCTCGCGGTGAAGCACGATTTGCTTATCGAGCTGAAGGCGCGGCCCGGCACTTTTCTTCTGCGCGACGCCGCGTATGCGCGGGTCCGGTCGAAGGGGGAACTGGGTGAACAGTTGCAGGAAGATTTGCGATCCGTGTTCATTGTCGGGGTCTTCCCGACGGCTCAGCAGGATGCGCTGTTCCCGATTCGGCAAATGGAGGAAATTGCTATCCGCGCGCTCTCGCCCGGCATCAACGATCCGCATACGGCCGAGGAATGTATCGACTACCTGACCTGCGCCATGCGGCGATTGGGCAAACGCGACTGGCCCTCCTCACTGCGGCACGATGACAAGCGTGAGTTGCGCGTTATTGCGCAGCCCTACAACTACGAAACGTTGCTACGGCAGGCCTTTCAGCAGATTCATTTTTCTGGGCGGGAGGACATCTCTATCGTCACCAAGATCGTGAATTCGCTGAACCTGATCATTGCGTCACTGCCCGAGGAGAGCACGCGCCGTCAGACTGCGATTAACTTCACGCAGGAGTTGATCGAGGAAAGCCGGCATTCGTTGCCGTTCGATGCGCACCGGGAGCGAACACCGGAATGTGTGGCTGGCTGAAGGCTACCAGTTCACGTGGCAAACGCCGCCGTTTAGTTGGAGGCTGTTGTTGGTGTATTCGTGAAACTCGATACGCACGCCGCTGGGATCGGTGGTCCAGGATTGCCAAGAATGGTCTGCACCGAGTTTTTTCTCCGTGGCCTCGTAGCCAGCTTCACGCAGGTGCGCAATGACGGCGTCGATGTCGTCGACTTCGATGGCCAGGTGCCGGATATTGCCTTCGGGCCCTGCTTCGCCCTGAAAGACTTCGATGAAGGTGTTGCTGCCGAGCTTCAGGTAATAGCCGAAGAGCGCGCCATCGCGTTGAAACTCGAAGCCTTTCTCCAGTCCAAGTGCGCCACAGTAGAATTTGCTGGTGGCATCGAGGTCGGGGGAATTGATGCAGAGATGGGCCAGTTGCTTAATCATGGCGGCCAGCGAAGCAACTCCGACTGCGCGTGGCAATGCAATGCGATTTGGATTATATCAGGGTTTACCGGCTTTGTGAGAGGAAATGACGGGTCATCGCCCCATTTTCGGTTGCCAAAGCGGATGGCTTTAATTAGGGATTTCGTTCATCTGGCTGGGCCTTTCATTGGTCTGGTGGACCGTTACTCACTGCGCCTGTCATGACCAACGACATTAAGATCTTCGCCTGCCTGTGCATCGGCAATGATGTGCTCAACGTCAAGGCGTGCCAACGGTTGAAAAAGATTCTGCCCGACGATGTGGAGTTGCTCGACTTCGCCCAGGCAATCCTCGACCACGACATTTACGAGGACTTTGATACCATGCAGGAACTGCTCGACCAGGCGGTCGAAATGGCCGATGCGGGTGAGGAGCCGCCGTTTGATCCTTTTGCCGAGCTCAAAAAGAAGCCTGGTGCCACCCGGCCCAGCATTTCGCTGGGCTCGACTCCGCCCATGCCATTGGCGGAGGAGATGGATGAGACGGTGGAGGAGTTCGACTTGGTGTCTGAGCCTGAGCCAGAGCCCGAACCCGAGCCGGAACCCGAGCCCGAGCGGCCGCGGATCAGCCTGCGTAAGCAGCCCGAAGAAACACCGGTTGAGGAAAAACCGGCCGTAACGAATTCACCTTTCCCGGATGCAAATGACGACCCGTTTGCGCCGCCACCGCCGCCGCCCGATGACGATTACGCCTCACCCGCGGCGGCTTCGGAAGACCCGTTTGCGCCGGAGTCCCCGGCTGATGGGGGGCTGGATGACCTGGCGGCAACGGTTAGTGCGCTCTGGGCGGCGACCGGGGAGAAGGCTCCGAAAAACGCAGTTGCCGGGGTGGACATGGAGAAGGTCAAACCGGCGGCTGAGTTTTCTGCGGCCGAGGCACAAAGCGCCTTTGTGGACAAGGGCGAGCAGGCCATCCAGCTTGCTCAGTTGCGTAAGATGGCCGAGGAAATTGTCCTTCAGATGGCCAAAGGCGACCCCGAAGAAATTGGCATTCGTCCTAAACCGCGCGAGACCGTTGTTAAGACTGAAGGCGCAAAACCCGTTTGGCCTGACCCGGCTCGAATCGACCCCGCGAACGCTAATCAGATGCGACTCGCCCTGATCGGTTTCCTGCTACAGGCATCTGAATATGGGGCGAGCGATGTGCATGTTTGCGCGGGCAGCCGACTGTTCATTCGCCGCAATCGCACCATCGAATACGTCTCGAAAACGCCGGTTTCGGCCAAGCTTTCCAAGGCGCTGAACTTATCGGTGCTGAGCAAGGAGCAACGCGAATACTTTGACGAAGAGCACGACTACGACTTTGCGATGCCCTTCGACAAGGGGCAGCGTTTCCGGGTAAACCTCATGCTTCACAAAGATGGCGTGGAGGGCACTTACCGGATTGTGCCGACCAAAATTCCCAAGTTGGAGCAGCTCGGATTCGACCAGGGCGGCGCTGAGGCCTTGAACGGCTTGTTGGCCTACCACAACGGTTTGATTCTCGTAACCGGGCCGGTAGGCTCGGGGAAAACGACCACCCTCGCCGCGATGGTCGACATCCTCAACCAGTCGCGTCAGGACCACGTTATTACCGTCGAGGAGCCGATCGAGGTCATCCAGAAATCGGCGAAATGTCAGATTACGCAGCGTGGGGTTGGGCCGCACACGCGGACGTTCAAGAGCGCGCTCAAGGGGGCCCTGCGGCAGGACCCGGACATCATCGTCATCGGCGAAATGCGCGATTTGGAAACGATTGAAATGGCGATCAGCGCCTCGGAAACGGGGCACCTCGTCATCGGCACGATGCACACCAGTGACGCCGCTACGACGCTCAACCGCCTGCTCGACGTCTTCCCGCCTGCTCAACAACCACAAATTCGCGCCATGGTTGCGGAGAGCTTGCGCGGCATCCTTTGTCAACGTCTGCTCCCGGCGACGGAGGGCGGCACCGCACTGGCTTACGAGTTGTTATTGAAGAACACCGCCGTCTCTGCACTCATCCGCGATGGGAAATCGGAAGGGTTGGCGAACATCATTGAAACCGGTCGTCGCGACGGCATGGTGCAAATGGATAACTCTGTGATGGAGCTCTGGCGCGCAGGCCGCATCGACGACGAAACCGCCATTGCCAATCTCCGCAGTGACCCGCTCAAAAACCAGGTTCGCAGCGGCGGCACGGGTGGCTTTTCTGCATCCGCCGAGCCCGACACGTCATCACGCAAAAAGGGCATGTTTGGAAGGTAAGTCATGAGTTCACGCGTCGACCCAAATGCACCCCGAGGACTGCCCGATGGCGAATTTTCCGAAATTCACCTGGCGGCGCGTGCACGGGATGTTGATCGGGTCAAAGCGCAACTTGATTCGGGCATGCCGGTCGATCTTCGAAATCCGACTTTGGCCAATGGCGATGGCGGCAACACACCGCTCTGGTTTGCCGCACAGGGGCCTTGGGAAGGCGGGTTGCCCGTTGCGAGGCTACTGCTGGAGAGCGGTGCAGATGTGAACGCGGGTTGTGAACATGGCTGGTCTCCGGTTCATATTGCCGCCGTCTGGGGGCATGGGGATGTCGTTCAGTTATTGCATGGAGCCGGAGCCGATATGAACGGTCGCGACGCCGACGGCCGAACGCCGGAAGAGTGTGCGCGCTATTTCTATGAATGGCGCTGCCAGCATATGCCCGAAGAAGCGCGACGCGATGCCGTTGAATATTTTGATTCCTTAACATCCGACCACTGACCACGACCTTCGCATTATGGCTGAAATCGACGCACTTCTCAAAGGCATGCTGGATAACGACGGCTCGGACTTGCATTTGTCCGTTGGCTCCGTGCCGAAGATTCGCGCTTCCGGCAGCGTGCAACCGCTCTCGGACCGCCCCGTCACTGCTCAGCAAATGGAGAAACTGCTTAGCCAGATCACCAGCAAGCAGAAGTGGGAGCATTTCGTGGAAACGCGCGACCTCGACCTTGCCTATGAGATCAAGGGCCTGGCCCGCTTTCGCGGCAGCTACTTTTATAATCACTGGGGCCAGGCGGCGGTGTTTCGTCAGATCCCCGCGAAGATACTTTCCTTTGACGACCTGAAATTGCCGGACGTCTTGCGTGACGTCTGCTCATACAAGGAAGGCTTGGTGTTCGTAACCGGGCCGACGGGCTCGGGTAAGTCGACCACGCTGGCGGCGATGATCGACTACATCAACGAGAACTACCAGAAGCACATCATCACGATCGAAGACCCG
>JBNNDZ010000488.1:0-3870 GCA_050285865.1 Puniceicoccales bacterium | reverse complement strand
GGCCTGTTCATCGCGTTTCAATACCCGGTGGAAATCCCCGGTGTGACGATTGCGAACTTCATTCGTGCAGCCTTGCAGGCGCGCCTGCCCGAGGGCGAGAAGATCGTTGCGACCGATTTTTACAAGACGCTCCGCGCGACGATGGATGAGCTGAAGATCGACCGCAGCTTCTCCGCTCGTTCGGTCAACGAAGGTTTCTCCGGTGGTGAGAAGAAGCGCTGCGAGATCCTGCAAATGAAGATGCTCGATCCGAAGTATGTCATCATGGACGAAACGGACTCAGGCCTCGACATTGACGCGCTCAAGATCGTCGCCGAAGGCGTGAACAACATGCGTTCGCCGGACCGCGGATTCCTCGTCATCACGCACTACCAGCGTCTGCTCGAATACATCGTGCCGGACGTGGTACACGTCATGTGGGATGGCCGCATCGTTAAGACCGGTGGTGCCGAACTTGCCCACGAACTCGAAGCCAAGGGCTACGACTGGGTCAAGGAAGAGCTTGCCAGCGCATAGGAGGATTTCTCCATGGTCGAATCGGTAAAACTCATCATTCTGTTCATCGTCACCAGCCACTCCCAGATGGGAGAGACGGGCAAGCCGACCGGTGTCTGGATGGAAGAAGTGACCACGCCTTACTACGCATTTGTTGATGCGGGGTACGAGGTCGTGGTGGCCTCGCCCGAGGGCGGAATGATGCCGGTTGACCCGCGCAGCCTCGAAGGCCGCGGCGTCACGGATTCCGTGAAGCGTTACCAGCAGGACGAGGCGACCCAGCAGGTTTTTGCCAACACCGTGCCGCTGAATGACGTCATGAGCATGACCGCCGATGCCGTCTTTTTACCGGGTGGCCATGGCCCGATGTGGGACTTGGCCAATGACCAGCAAGTTGGCCTGATCGTCGTGCGCCACTATGGTTTGGACAAGCCGGTGGCCGCCGTTTGCCACGGTCCCGCAGGGCTGCTCACCGCAACCGACGACTACGGAGGCTGGATTTTTGCGGGCAAGGAACTGACCGGATTTTCCAACGCTGAAGAAGAGGCAGTCGGCCTGACGGAAGTGATGCCGTTTCTGCTGGAAGACAAGCTCGTCGAAATGGGCGGGAAATACGTCCGCGTCGAAAACTTCGAGCCCAATGTCGTCGTCGACGGCAAGTTAATCACCGGCCAAAATCCGGCTTCGGCTGAAGGCACCGCCGAGGCAGTTATCGAACTGTTGAGCCGTTAAATTAAGAATTTGAAATAGAAGAGCAACCAGGAGCACACCATGAGCACCTAAGCACCCGAAATTAACATCGACCGCAGCAAGGGCGATTTTTCCTTTGCCGAAGATTACAAGTACGACGCGGGCATTGGCCTGACGCCGGAGACAATTGACTACATCTCGAACGTCAAGGGCGAGGATGCCTGGGTGAATGAATTCCGCCACAAGGCGCTCAAGATTTTCCAGGACAAGCCTATGCCGACGCATTGGGCGAGCGACGACCTGAACACGATCAAGTTCGACGACGTGCGCTATTATTTGTCGAAGGGTCAGAAGCCGAGCCGTACGTGGGACGAAGTGCCTGACGACGTGAAGGAAACCTTCGAGCGTCTCGGCATTCCTGAGCAGGAGCGTGCATTCCTCGCTGGAGTGGAAGCCCAGTTTGACTCCGAGGCCGCCTACTCCCGCATGAAGGAGGAGATGGAAAAGCTCGGCGTGATTTTCGTTGGCCCGCACGAAGGGCTCCACGAGCACCCGGAGCTGTTCAAGCGTTTCTTCGGCAAAGTCATTCCGATCGGCGACAACAAATTCTCCGCGCTCAACAGCGCCTGTTTCTCCGGCGGCAGCTTCATCTACGTGCCCAAGGGCGTGAAAGTCGCGCAGCCGCTTCAGGCGTACTTCCGCATTAATGCGGAAAACTTTGGTCAGTTCGAGCGCACGCTCATCATCGCCGACGAAGGTTCCGAAGTAACCTACATGGAAGGTTGCACGGCACCGAAGTTTGAAACGGCCACACTGCACGCGGCCGTGGTGGAACTCGTCGCACTCAAGGGTGCGAAGATCCAGTACATCACCGTGCAAAACTGGTCCAACAACGTCTTCAACCTCGTGACCAAGCGCGGTATGGCGGAAGAGGATGCGGAAATCCGCTGGATCGACTGCAACATCGGCAGCCGCCTGACTATGAAGTATCCGGGCGTGATCCTGAAGGGTGAGCGCGCCCGCGGCGAAGTGCTTTCCATCGCCTTGGCCAACGACGGTCAGCATCAGGACACCGGTGCGAAGATGATTCACGGCGCGTCGAACACGACCTCGAACATCATCGCGAAATCGATCTCCATCGGCGAAGGCCGCAGCACTTACCGTGGCCAGGTCCACATTCCCAAGCGTCTTTCCAATTGCAAAAACAACACCGAGTGTGACGCACTTTTGATCAACACGAACTCGCGCACGGACACCTATCCGGCGATCACGGTTCGCGGCGATCACAACTCCGTCCAGCACGAGGCCAGCGTATCGAAGGTCAGCGCCGAGCAGATTTTCTACATGCAGCAGCGTGGTCTGGAAGAAGCCCAGGCGATGAGCCTCGCCGTCAATGGCTTTGTTAACGACCTGGTCCGCGAATTCCCGATGGAATACTCCGTCGAGCTTAAGCGCCTGATCGACCTCGAAATGGAAGGCAGCGTCGGCTAACGCCGCCTACGTGTGCCTTGGTGCGTGGTTCTTGGTTAATGCCATTACGAACCAAGCACCACGAACCAAGCACCCATCAACCCATGAAAAAAGAAGCGATCGAAAAGCTCCTGGCCGCGCAGCCCTTTCAGCCGTTCTGCTTTATCATGCCGAAGGGTGAAAAGGTCTGTGTCGACAATCCCGAACTGGCCGAAGTGCCGCGCAAGGGGAACAACCTTGTCGTGTGGGAAGGCGAGACCTCGGCTTATTCAGTCGTAAGCCTTCCGCACGTTAATCGCATCGAACCGCGCGCCGTCTAACCCAACCTAACACGTCTCATTGGGAAACGAATTTCCCGTCTTAGCTTTCAGAACAATGTCCCTCGCAACGCCAACCGTACAAGAAAAGTTCAGCGAAGAAAATTTCCGTCATCACTTGGAAGAATTCTGGGCCGACGCGCCCTGGGTTCGTGAAGTGAAGGAGGAAAACTGGCAGCGCTATCAGGAGCTTCCGTTGCCCAACCGCTCCGACGAGCGCTGGCGCTTCACCGACTTGCGCAAACTCCAGCTCGATGGCTTCCGTCCGTCGCAGCGTCCCAATGAAACCCAGGAGGCCGCCGCGCTGGCCAATTCCAATCTGGTCGCCGACACCGCGGGTAAGCTGGTTTTTGGCGACAACTTCCTCCTTAACTTTGAAGGAGTGAGCGAAGAGCTGGCTGCTAAGGGCGTTATCTGGATGCCGTTGCGCCAAGCTGTCGTTGAGCACGCGGACCTCGTGCAGAAGTATTTCCTGGAAGAGGAAAACCGCCTGGGCTCGGAAAAACTTCTCGCGCTGCACAACGCATTTTTCCACGGCGGCAGCTTCCTCTACGTCCCCAAGGGCGTCGAGATTGAGCAGCCGATCTGCGCCTATTACTGGTCGCTCAATTGCCACGAAGCAATTTTCCCGCACACCTTGCTGGTCGTTGAGGACAACGCCAAGGTGGACTTCGTTGACTACTATGGGTCCGACGGCGATTGCTGTCCTTCGCTGTCCTGTGGCGTGGGTACCATTTATGCCGGCCAGGGCGCACAGGTCTTCCGCAAGATCGTGCAGAATTTCAACAAGGAAGCGCTGTCGTTCCAGTTGGAGTCGAACATCGCCGGCCGCGATAGTCAGGTGAAGACGATTGCGGTGAACATTGGCTCCGCTTATGCGCGTTTGCAAAACCACACC
>JBNNDZ010000487.1:0-4132 GCA_050285865.1 Puniceicoccales bacterium | reverse complement strand
TCGCACGAGCCAGCCAACGTGGGTGTGATCGTGGGTCACCTGAAAATAGCCGCCGTCCTTCGGCAAGTGGTAAATACGGCTGTCGCCCGCGTGGGCAAAGTAAGCTTTTTCCGGCGTAAACCAGCAAAGGCTGAGCGTTGCCCCCATGCCCGCCGTTTCCTCATAAGCCTGCCCCTGACGCTTCATTTCGTGGTGAATCTGGTCGAACACCTCGGAGAGGAAGTCCTGACCACCGCGGCGAAATCCTGTCGCCCGGAGACGGAAAGCCTGCGGCAATAACTGCGTAATGCGCTCCACCGCAATTCGGCTGGCGAACTCCCCGGCATTGGCCCCGCCCATTCCATCGCTGACTGCGAAAATAAAGTCGCCGTCCTCAAAGGTTGCTTCGCCGATTTTTCCGAGCCGGAACACCTCGCGCCCATCCAGTTCGATGCCGAGAAACGAGTCCTCGTTGTTCTGGCGAAAGCGGCCCTTATCGGTCATTCCCCACCAGCGGAGGCCAGTCGGTTGCTCAGTCGGTGCTTCAGGTCTGTCTTGGTTACTCAAGGCGTTGGGTGGTTAAGCTTGGTGCAAAAAACGATGAACTAAATCCTGCCCGCTAAAGTTCTCACATGAACGCCAAGAGCGATTGCGCACCCTTCGCGTTTCCTGCGCGTGACTTCGCGGGCCAATACGTTTCAGAATATGAGAGACTTGGTTTAGTCAGCTTGGGCGCGTTGCTGTTTCAGGCGGAATTCAGTCACCTCCTCGACGGTCAGGCCTTCGCCCGTTTCCAGGATCGTGGCGAATTCGAAATCGATCAGGCAAAAGCGCCCTAACTGCGCACTGTAAGTTACGTTGCGCGCAAAACGGTCCTCATGGCGCACCCCGTAGGTCTCCAGCTCGGAGAAAATCTGCTCCAGCTTTTGGTCGCTGATCTTCTCCACCACCTTACCGCAGTTCGTGGTGACCATGTAAAGTTTCGCGGGGTCGTTTTCGATCATGCGGGGAACGAAGTCGCAGCCTTTTTCTTCCAGGTAGGTAAGCACCCGGAGTTCATTTTCAAAGCGCTCCTTCGCCATCGGCCCGACAAACGTCTTGTGCACCCGGCCATCATAACCGATGCGCACTTTCGCCTGCTTGGTGTCTTTATCTCCGTGCATTGTTCAACGACTATGAGTCCCCTTGCCCCCTTGACGAGGAATTTCAACGGGAACTTCGCCCAACGATGCCCTTAGCCACACATCAACACCATCGCAAAGGATAAGCCATCACCACCCCGAAGCAAATCTGTGGACAACCCCCTACACTACCCCGAACGAAATCTGCATTAATCCGCGCATATCTGCGGACAAACACCTGCATGAGCCCCATAAAAAATATGTTGCGTATTAAGCTGTTTGCCTCGTCCGCCTCGTGACATGGGTCGCTGATGCTGGTCTGGATGCGGGATCCCTCCCCTCGTCCGTTTAAGCCCTGGAACGCTTTGCATCGCCATGTTCGCTGCCACTCATCCGACGTTAATTTCTCACAAAGGCACAGAGACACGAAGGTAATTCCTTCGCGACTTCGCGCCTTCGCGTGAACTCAATAATATCGTAGTGGCCTCGAACCAGCAGTACAAGTCTGCGTTCGTCAAAACGGGCCCAGCGTCCTACTAACCGCCAAGGCGCGCCAGCTGCCTAAGCTAAGGAGGCAGCCCAACAAAACCGATAGCTATAGGCGGTAAAAAGTGATCCGATATCAGCAACGTTGACATGCTCAAAAGAATACCAAATCATACACGAAACACAAGAAACAAATATACAAATTTTCACCACACCTGCGAGAGGCAAACTGCCAAAGTCTGACCTCATTTCCCTATCGCATCATCACGATTATTCGTTCAGTCTCGGCCAAAATCGATCACTCCCATGAAAGCAATTCATTCAAATGGGCAATTTTAAACAATTCTTCGGCCATGTCGTGCATTTTGCCTTTGTCCCTTGAAATTTCACCATTTGGCACATGAGGTGCTTTTCGACGTCCGATTTCACAGAAAAACCCGATAGTCAGTTTCGCTGTTTCCGAAAGGAGCAGAAAACTGCGACACAACTAACCTAAACACTGATTATGTCTACCAAGTACAAGCTCGAGTACATCTGGCTCGATGGTTACACCCCCGTGCCGAATCTCCGTGGAAAAACCCGCCTCGCCAAAGAGGAGCCCAAGTCCGTAGCGGATTGCCCAGATTGGGGCTTCGACGGCAGCTCCACGCAGCAGGCCGAGGGTAAAAGCTCCGACTGCGTTCTGAAGCCAGTCAAGCTGTACCCGGACATCGATCGCGGCGAAAACTGCTTCATCGTGCTTTGCGAAGTCATGATGCCGGACGGCGAAACGCCGCACCCCTCGAACTACCGCGCCACCATCGAAGACGATCCAGACACATGGTTCGGTCTCGAGCAGGAATACTTCCTTTATCAGGACAAGCGCCCCCTCGGCTGGCCGACTGACGGCTACCCGGCACCACAGGGCGAATACTACACCGGCGTCGGCTACGCCAACGTGGGCAACATCGCCCGCGAAATCGTCGACAAGCACCTCGACCTTTGCCTTGCAGCAGGCATCAACCACGAAGGCATCAACGCCGAAGTGGCCAAGGGTCAGTGGGAATTCCAGGTCTTCGCCAAGGGCTCCAAGGAGTGCGCGGATGACATCTGGGTAGCCCGCTACCTCCTCCTCCGCCTCTGCGAACGCTACTGCGTCGACGTCGAGTGGCACTGTAAGCCCTTCCTCGGTGACTGGAACGGTTCCGGTATGCACTGCAACTTCTCCACGAAGTACATGCGCGAAGTCGGCGGCAAGGAATACTTCCTCAAGCTCATGGACGCGTTCGAAAAGAACAAGGACGAGCACATCGCAGCTTACGGTCCGGACAACCACCTGCGCCTCACCGGCCTCCACGAAACTCAGTCCATCGACAAGTTCTCCTGGGGTGTTGCTGACCGCGGTGCATCGATCCGCGTGCCGCACGCCTTCGTCAAGGGCGACAAGTATCAGGGCTACCTGGAAGACCGCCGTCCGAACTCGCAGGGCGACCCCTACCAGATCTGCTCGCGCGTGCTCAAGACCATCGCCGAAGTTCCCACGACCTAACCGGTCTGGTCTTCACGACTCTTTACCAACGGCGCTCCACCACGGAGCGCCGTTTTTTTGTCTTAAAGGTAGCGCGGTTGGAGACCAACCGCATCCCGGCCCCAGCGGCATTTAAGAATCTTGTGATTGACTGAATTAATACAAGCTACCTACATGGTAAAATGAGCCATTCAAACTACTTTATCGCATACCTGATTATCCTCACCGCCCCGCTTGCCAATGCTGGCCTCCAGCTTTCAATGCAGGCCACGATCGTCCAATCACCGGATGAGGAATACCAGTTAGGCCCTGCTTTCGCCCTGGGCGAAGAGTTCACCTTGGACTTCATCGTCCGTGACATCCAAGGCCCACCGAATGAAGTTAATAACACGACCGTGGCCGCTTGGGCCTATTACGGCGATATGCCAATTGAAAACGCCGTGTATTCAGCCGTCAATCTCAGCGGCAGCACCGGATCGCTGACAAAGGGCGTCAATTTTGTCGAAATCCTTGCCTACAGTCAGGATGAGGGCACGGAAAGAATCAATATCCTCATCGCCGATGAAAATGGTCTCGGCATCTGGCGCAATGGCGAAGAAGTCGCCCAAATCAATGTATATGAGTATCCCCTCCCTGGTAAACTGGGACCATTGGCGGGCGATGACACCGTTTCCCTAGACTCCATTTTCCTACCTGGTTCCTATGGTGTTAATAATGAGAGCATTATCACAATCCTAACGAACGCGGGCTACGTGTATTTTGGTGAAATCTCCGCATTAAACGTCACCGCCATCCCTGAACCATCCAGCTACGCCATTGCCCTGGGCGGATTCGCACTCCTGCTCTCATTCAAGCTGAGATCTTCGCGCCGCCGTCGCTGTTAAATACCATCAACGAAGCGGAATGCCGGCCATATACTCCGAGTCACTGTATATACAGTGACTCGCCATGTTTTCCTTGCGACCCTTGGCGAGTCGGCACTCATTGAAAGGTGTACTAACCCCATTTGCCAATGAAGCACGCGATCATCGGAACCGGT
>JBNNDZ010000486.1:0-5475 GCA_050285865.1 Puniceicoccales bacterium | reverse complement strand
TACAAGCACGGCGGTTAGCAAGTCCCTCCACGAACCTCCCCACTTGTCGACGAAAGAATGGACGTACTCGCCTTTATATTGATCGGTTTTACGGACTGAAATGGGATCGTCCCCGTAGTCCTGTGCTGGTTTTGTATCTGTTTGTGACAGGATATTATGATTGGTAGATGGTGACGGATTAGAAAGACGTACACGCCACAGGACTGTAACCGTGGCGATGGTTGGCAGGGGGTTCCATTATCCTCACCCGTCCCGAGCGCAAAGTGGCTTTGGGTCCCGCGGGCATGCTCGCTGCCTCAATTGAGGCTCGCCGAAGCTGGCGCTTACGATCGTCGATAACGGATTATTTCGTGTGTCTTATAAGGGGTTGCCTTGGAAAGTGCTGAATAAAGACGGATTTTCCCATTACACTACAGGGCTTTGGCGAATGCAACCCCTTATCTGAAACGGGCAATTAGGCAGTTCCTTTGGGCGATTAAATAGGCATCAAGCGGCCGACCTCCGGGCGGCCACCATGTAGGCTTATGTAACCCATGTCTCCGCACAAACGAACGTGACGGATGCGGTTGGCGGCCAACCGCGCTACCATGTGATGCTAGACGTGGCCGTGTTGGTGCTCTTGACGAAAGATGGCGGGGGTGCGGCTGGTGAGCTTGCGGAAGGCGGTGCAGAATGCCGAGGCGCTGGCGAAACCACATTCTGCGGCCACTTGTTTGATGGGTTCATCGGTGGCGGCAAGGCGCACTTTGGCCGCGCGAATGCGGCGCTCGATTAACGCCTGGTGTGGTGATTGGCCAAACTCGCGCCGGAACTCCGCGTGCAGATGCGGAACCGACCATCCGCTTTGCTGCGCGATTTCGGCCACGCTGAGTCGGTCCGCGAAGTTTTCCTCGATCAGCTTATGCGCCAGTCGCAGCGGTGCGGGCGCTTCCTCACGCTGCATTGACCACGCATGCATGCAGGCCTGGTACTGAAGCACGCAGAAAAGGTATTCCGCCAGCGCCGGGCGGTGAAACGACTCGTCATACGAAAGAGCAACCACGCGGTCGGTGAGCGCGCGCACTTCGTCCATGTTGGACCAGTGGGTCAGCCGGGGGGCCGCGCGGCGAAATGTGCCCTGAAAAGAAAAGTGAGCGGAGAGACAACGGTAAGGGTCGTCGAAGTCGCTGCGGGTAATAGTGCGTTCGCCTGGGCCATTCCACAGCAGCGCGCCAGCGGTCAACTCAGCCCATCCGGCATCAATTTCAACCCATCCGCGGCCCGAGGTGACGAGTTCAACGCACAGGCGCCCGGGCTCGATTTTTGCGGCCGTGGGGTGGCTGCCGTGGCCGTGGTGGTAGTGCGCGACCGAAATGAGGGACAGGGTTTTGATTCCGCCAAGCATTGGACTGTATCGGAGTTTATATGGAGAATTAGCTAGGCGATGTTTTGGCAACACATCATAGGAATTTGCAATCAAATAGTCTAGAATGCTGATCCAGATTGCGATTTTATGCCTACTATTCCGATTTATTTTAAATCCTAACCCCAACCCTGAATACTATGTCAGAAGTTCGCTATGGCCTCATCGGCGCGGGCGCGATTGCCATCCACGCCGCCAACGATATTAACAAACTCGACTCCGCGCGGGTTGTTGCTGCAACGGACCTCAGTGCCGAGCGGTTGAACAAGCTGTGCGACGAGTTGGAAATTTCCCAACGCCCGGCCACCAGCGATGAACTGCTGGCGTTGGACGAGGTGGACGCGGTTTACATCGCCGTGCCAAACAAGTTTCACGCGCCGCTGGCGATTCAGGCATTGGAGGCGGGCAAGCACGTCATCCTGGAAAAGCCGTTTGCAATGAACGCGCAGGAGGCCGAATCCGTGATCGCCGCCGCCGAGAAGGCTGGCCGCGTTTTCACCGTTGGCATGAACCAACGCTTCAGTGAGAATCATCAGAAGATCGTTTCGTTGTCGCGCCAGGGAGTCTTCGGCGACATCTACCATGCGAAGGCATTCTGGCAACGCCGTTCCGGCATCCCCGGCATGGGCACCTGGTTTGGTAATAAGGCGCTGGCAGGCGGCGGTTGCCTCAATGACATCGGCGTGCATTTCCTCGACCTCTGCCTTTACGCGCTCAACCGCTTCGACCCGGTTTCCGTTTACGGTGCCACCTACACGAAGTTTGGTAACCGCGGCCGTGGCGCCGGTGGTTGGGGCATTTCCGATAAAACCGAAACGGTCTTTGACGTGGACGATTTCGCCACGGCGCTGATCCGTTTTGAAGGCGGGCTGACTGTCTCGCTCGACGCCACCTGGGCGTGCCACGCAGGGTCACCTGATCGCACCGGTGTGCACCTTTATGGCGATGAAGCCGGGGCCGATGTTTCCGGTTGCAAGGTCTTCCGCGAAGATCCCATCCGCGCCGATTACGACGTCATTGAAAACGTCAAGGCCCCGCTGATTCACGAGCATTGCTCGCGCTTCGCAAACTTCACCAACGCCATCCTCGGCAAGGAAGAGCTCTGCGTCACCGCGCATCAGGCGCTCACGGTGCAGAAGATACTCGACGCGATTCAGGAGTCCTCCGCCACCGGCCACGAAGTCATTCTTGGGTGATTTGGAGAAAGAGGCAGAAGGCAGATGGGAGAAGGCAGAAGTGTCGAGATAGATTAATGGCCTGAGTGGCAAGTATCTCACTCGCGTATCAACATTTTCCTCAAGCCTTCCAATCAATCAATCAATCCCCTTCTGCCTTCTGCCATCTGCCTTCTGCCTCAAAATAATCACTCTCACACTAGAAATATTCATTACCATGAGCCTCACGCCAGCACGCGATTTCGGAGTGCAAAGCTATTGCTTCCGCAACATCAAGGACAACGCCACCGTCGCCGCAAAGGTGAAGGAAATCGGTCTCGATAAGATCGAAGTCTGCGCGATTCACGCGGATTTCGACGATCTCGAAGGCTGGAAGAAAATCGTCGAAATTTACCGCAACGCCGGTGTGTCGATCGTTTCGATCGGCGTGCAAACGTTTACTGGTGCCGACAATGAACGCACTTGGTTTGAGTGCGCGAAGGCCGCCGGAGCCAAGCACATTTCCGCTCACTTCAAGGTCGATAGCTTCCACACCGCGATTCCGCGCGTGCAGGAGTGGTGCCGCGAGTTCGGCATCCGGGTCGGTGTTCATTGTCACGGCGGTTACATGTTTGGCGGTTCGCAAGATGTGCTCGATCACCTGCTCGCACTCGGTGGACCCGAGATCGGCGTTTGGATCGACACGGCCGGGTGCATGCAAATCGGCCCAAACAACGGCAACCCGATTGCCTGGGCGGAAAAATACGCCGGCAAAATCTACGGCGTGCACTACAAGGATTTCGTCTTCGAGCCCAACGCGAAGTGGAAGGACGTCGTCGTCGGCACAGGCACGCTCGACCTCCCGGCCTTCGTGGCCGCATTGGAAAAGAGCGGCTTCGACGGCGCGGCCGTCATCGAATACGAAGGCGACCCGGAAAACCCGGTCCCCGCGCTCAAGGAGTGCGTCAAAAGCATGCGCGCTGCGGTTTAAACCCGCTCGCTAACTTTCGCTAAGAATCACTAAGCCCGGTATCCAACCGGGCTTAGTTTTTGGTGTACGGCCGTGGGTGTGATGTTTTAAAGATCGGCCATTTTTCAGTTTTGGATGGTGTTTGAGACCATGCTCAAGATATTAGTAGCTTACCAGGAGTTAAAGCGCTATTAGAATTTAACGAGCAATGAAGAAAGAACTAAACCAATTGTCTCTGATTCAATTGTTTTTTTAGGAAATGAGCACCGCTGCAGGCCACTTGCTCTCGATTTACTCTCTCAGGCAGAAAATGCAGAGGGAGGGGACAACGAATCCTCCTCAGCATGCTAAGGATGTAACAAATCAGCTTGTAGAAGCGCTTTCGAAACTCGATCGAACGGAGAAAATAGAAATTGAAATAGAAGGTGGCTGTTCGAGATTTATCAGAAAGTCTTCGGGAGAAATACTAGCCGAATTGAATCACTAAAATATATAGTCGGCCGGTGCTCTCAAATCCTCTCGCATTCCGCACTTTGCTTTTGAGGCATTGCGAAGTTCTACGGAAAGTCTTCAAGTAAGTCTCTAATTTAGGGCACTTGCCTCCCTATGAAACCGGCACTCGCTGACGCCGTCCCCGGCGGTCGAGGATCCAGAGGACCAGGAAAATCATCGCCGTGATGTAGAGGCCGATGAGGCCCAGTAGGAGGTAAATGCGGTTGAAGGCGTCGTCGACGAGTTTGGTGCACATCACATCGATGTCGGTTACGATGCCGGTGCGTTGGGTTGCGACGAGGTCGGCGAGGGAGTCGATTTCCTCCCGCAAATCTGCCGTAAAGGCTTCGCGGTTTTGGGCGACCTCGCGCATCACGGCTTCGCGTTCAGCGGTGAGCGCGTTGAGCAGGATTTCACGTTCGCGTTGGAGGGTGGCGATGGAGAGGTCGAGCTGGCGTTCAAGTTCCTTGATGACGAGCACGCGTTCCTCGCTCACCAGGTCGGGAAGGGTTTCCATGGTTTGGCGGGCGTGTTCGAGAGTTGTTCGCGTTTCTATAAGGACCGGGCCAGCGTTCTCCAGTACTTCGCGCAAGCTGGCGTCGTTCAGGGCTTCGCGGGCGGCGAGTTCGACTTCCCAACGGGCTTGATCGGGCAGTTGGGCGCTGAGAATATCGAGCTTGTAGTTGAGGTCGTCCATCGAGGTGACAACCGAGTCCACCGCCTCACCCAGCGTCAGGCCGAGCTCGAGCGTGATCTCGGAGGCCTCGCTGTAAATGGATGACCGCGATTCGAGCCCGCCTTCGATCGGGTATTCATCCGCCCACTCCCGAACGAGGGCGCGGACCTCGGCGGCGTCGGCCGTGCGCTCGGTGTAATTCGGGTCGGCCACGTAGTCCATGAACTCGCTCAGTTCGGCGGCGTTGCGCTCGGCACAGGCAAAGCCAAGCGGGGCAAATTCCTTGAACTCCCGGGCACCTTCACCGGTTTTGAAGTAGTCCATCATTTGATAGCTCAGCCCGAGTGCGTCGATGATGGCGATGTGCGGCTGGGGCGAGAACAGCGCCTCGCGGTAAAGGGGCACGGCGATGGCCTTCCAGCGCAGGGCGGCAAATTGCACCTCGGGGTCGTCGCTCTCGGCCATGATGCGGTTGGCCGTGTCGATGACGTTGCCGGTGATCGGATTGATCTGCGCCCGCGCCTGCATGCGGAGTTGTTCGCGGGAAACGCGCAGGCCGGGGACTTGCTTGTCGCGCAGCGTTTGGCCTCCCGTGATGAACGAACTGCACCCGGGCAGCCCCGTGAAGAGGATCATCAGGCTGACAACAGTGAGCAATAGGCGCGAGAGACGGCGGCGCATCCCGCTACTACTGGCAGCTTTGCGGAATTTGACAAGGCCTATGGCACGGGGACGATTTCCCTCAATCAGCCATATAGCAGGCAAAGTTCCACTCCGATTT
>JBNNDZ010000485.1:0-5011 GCA_050285865.1 Puniceicoccales bacterium | reverse complement strand
GATTACACCCGCGCGCCGCGTTCGGCTTCGTAGAGCTCGGCCAGGCGTTGGAAGTCTTCTTCTTTTGAGCCACTGAGGATAACGTGGTCGTACAGGGGGGCTTCGCGGAGTTCGTTTTGCGCGGTTTGGATGCGGCGCTCGATCTCAGCTTCGTCGTCGCTGCCGCGATGCTCAAGGCGTTCGCGGATTTGTTCCGGGGTGATCTGGATGAATACAGTGACTACGCGGCCACTGAGCTCGGGCGACTTCTCCGCTGCCTCGCGGTAAGCAGCGGCCCCCTGGACATCGACATTGAGCAGCAGGTCGCAGCCACGGGCGAGCTTTGCATCGATCTCGCGCTTGAGTGAGCCGTAGTAGCGCCCATGGACTTTGGCGTGCTCGTAGAACTCGCCGTCCTCGATCATTTGGGCAAAGGTTTCGGGCGGGAAAAAGTAATAATCTTCACCGTCAACTTCGCCTGAGCGGGGGTCGCGACTGGTGGAGGTAACGACACGGCTCAGCGTGTCATAGGTCTTTAACATGCGGTCGCAGACGGTGGTTTTGCCGCTGCCGGCAGGACCGGATACAACAAGTAGCAGGCCAGGGGAGGAGGACGTTGCGGGCATGCACGAAGCATGTGCGCGGTTTAACCGCTGACAAGCAAAAGTGCTTTCGGCGTTCCTTAATAGGTAAACGATGTCGCCACGAGCAATGCGCCGTAGGCTACGAAGGCTCCGCCGAAAATCTTGATGCGCCCGGGTTTGGCCCAGAGCCATTCCATCCAATTGCGCATCAGGTAGGGCATGGTGCCAAGGAACATGGCCACGATGATCAGCACGTAAACGATTGATACCATCAGCAGGCGCTGGGGCTCGTCGTATTTCATGTAGGCGGCACCGAGGAGTGGTCCGGCGGCGAGGAGGATTAACCCCGCCAAGCCGCGCACGGCCAGAAAGTCGGGTGTGTAGACAAACGCCCCTACTGCGGTGGCACCAAAGATTGCCAGCAGGATGAGTTTCCAGTCGCCAAAGTCCGCCTGGCCAAGTTGGGACACCCGGTAGAGAAACCACAGGGCCGCCGCGCCAAATAGGACGCAGGCCGCCGCCTTTGACCGCGGCAGTTCAAATGACTTCGCCCGCACGCCTTCGCCTCCGCGCACAACGGGGAGACCCCAGGCGATTAGGACCAGGCCAGTAACAAGCGTTGCGAGGAAAAGGGACATGAAGCGACCGACCTTGAGCGAGCCGCCCGCTCATGAAAAGCCAAAACTTGCGCCGTGTGTAAGCCTATGCCTCGGCCGGGTCTTCAAATCGCTCGGCCAGTCGGTCGAGGCTTGTGCGGCCCGCGCGCTTGGCGATGCGCAGCAGCTTGATGAAGATTTGCGCGGTGATGAATGCATCTCCGGCGGCGGTGTGGCGGTCGTGTGGTTGGACGCCAAAACGGCGGCACAGGCCGTCCAGGGAGAAGTCCCGCGAACGGCTGAAATCGGGCGTCTCATCGGGGCGGCGCTGGAAGGGCGTAGTGCTGTTGCGCTCGTCAAACATCCCATCCTGCTCGAGGTTGAGTGTGAGGTCCATCGTGTCGAGCCAGCGGTTGTTGAACTCCAGTCCGAAGCGCCGCATGCAGGCTTGTTTGATGATTTCCACGTCGAAACCGATGTGGTGGCCAACGATGACGCCATCGCGCAGGTAGCTGAGCAGGCCAATCAGCGCTTCGGCTTCGTCGACACCGTTTTCGGCGGCTTCTTCTGCGGTGATGCCGTGAACGACCACTGAAGAGGTGTTGTAGCGGAACTTGAGCAGCGCCTCGTATTGGTCTTCCAGCAGGATATCGCCACCCTGCACGGTGACCGCTCCGATGCTGATGATGGAGTCCTTGCGGGGGTCCAGGCCGGTTGTTTCGCAGTCCAGTGATACGAAACGGACGTCGCCAATAGGCGCGTCGTCGGGCCATGATTCCTCGAAGGCCTCGCGGTAGAGTTGAATGGGGTCGTCGCTGCCAAACAGGCTCATGCCAGGGAATGTCCTTCCAGGTTGAAGTAATCGGCGGAAAATTCCATCAGCCGGACAATGGTTTTGAAAATGGCTTTGCAGCGCTGGACCTCGATCTTGGGAAGGTCCTCCGGGCGCACGTATTGGCCGTCGTCACCCCGGCGCAGGCCGATCTTGGTTTGCAGCCGCACGGCGTGGCTGAAGGCTTCCGCGGCTTCCTCAAACAGATCCCGATGGTCGATGAGGTGCCGGCCCACGCGCTTGAAGCGTAACGGGGTAAACGTGGAGTCTTCCAGGTTGAGCTTGAGCGCAAAAACGCGCGCAATGTCAACGAGCGGTAACATCATGTGGACCTTGGTGTCGATGCAGGTCCACAGTGTGCCGGACTGGTCCATCACGGAGTCGCGGAAAATCGTCACCGGCGGCAGGTTGTCCATGGCGTCGTTGGCGAGCAGCGGCATGAAGTGACTGTTCTGGTGGATGCGTTCCTGAATGTGGATGCGCAAGTCATCGAGCAGTGAATGGTCGCCGTAAATTGTGCGGGCATCGAAGTAAGGCGTGAGCTTCAGGATGTTGCTCTCGATGGGGCTGTTGACCCATTGGGAGTAGCGCTCCTTCCATTGAGTGAGCGAGCCGCGCCAATTGGCGTTGACTGCCATGCGGCCATCGGGGTCGAGGTCGAAACCGCACGGTGCGAGCATGGCGGTAACTTCGTTGGCCAGGTGGGAAAACCAGATGTCGGCGTCCCCCGCGAGGTTCTCGGGGAGGTCATCGTAGATGATGGCGGTGCGCTGGGATGAGCGCAGCAAGCGTTCCTTGCGGCCCTCGCTGTGCATGGCAAGCCAAGCCCAGCAGACATCGGGCTCGTAGTAACCCTGTGAGACCAGTTTTGATCGGGCAAGATTGATCGCCCGCTCCGCAATAGCCCCGTCAACCTCGGCGACAAAGTCTGCCAACCAGAATACCGGCGCATCGCCCTCGATGTAATGCAGGAGCAATTCGTCTGCCCGGTCGCGTAAAGTCGCGAGCGCCTGCGGGGATTCGGCGACGGATATTTCCTTGGCCAGAAACGTCGGAATACTGCCATGCAGGGTTTGGATCGAGCGGTCACTGATGATGCCAATGACGGGCGAATTCACCGTTCCATCTTCTGTCACCACTAGGTGATGTAGGCGCCGTGCCAGCATTTCCAGGATGAGTTGGCCCGCGGTCATACCGGGGCGCACGGTGACGACTGACTTCGAGGTAATTTCGCTCGCGGGTGCATCGACGGAAATCTCACCCGTGGCCACCCGGCCGGAGAGGTCGGATTCGGTGATGACGCCCACCGGGCGCAATTGATGGTCTACGGCCACAATTGCTTCCTGCAAGCCGGGTGCCAATCGCTTGGCGACAATGCGAATAGGTTCGTCGAGCCGGTAAGTAAGCAGGCGGTTCGAGGCGCGTTCATTGACGGGCTTGGCGCGTTGGAGCCAATGTGCCGGGCGTTCGTCGATGCCGCGCACTGCGGGATCGGCGTGCGAGGCGGCAGTCCGTGGCTTGCTGATTCCTTGGCCGAAGTATTCGCGGAAATAGTTGCCCACCGCCGTGTGGCGTTCCCCGAGTTCGTGGAGTTTCTCAATGGGCAGCGCGTAAAGGATGGTGTCACCCGCGGTCTTGGTGGTGCAGCGGTAGGGCAGATCGGCGGGTTCCCAGACGAATCCCAGCAGGTCGCCCTCCACCCGCACGTCGACCAGGTCTTCGCCTCGGTGGGACTTGCGGTAGAGGTTTACCGTGCCTTTCTGAACAACAAAGGCATAGCGGCCGCGTGCGTCGCCTTCCTCGTAGACGATTTCCCCGCCTTCGTGGAATTTGACCCTACCGGCACCGGCCAACTCCACCAGGTCGCGCTCTTCAATCTCATCGAATGGAGGCTGGCCTTTGAGGAAGTCCGCTACGCGGAGGGAAATACTGGAAGTTTTCATTGAATGCTCGGCAGGGGTTGTCGCCGGAAAAGGCTCGCATCTGTTAGAGCCGTTGCTAAAAAGTCTGGCAACTTTTAATCTGAAAACAAACCTAAGCTGCTATGGAAACTGACCTTACAAATATCACTGCATTGCTGCAAGTGTGGGCCTTAAATATTCTATTTGCCCTGCTGATTTTCTTCATTGGTAAGTGGTTGGCCCAGCTTGCTGTGACGATTTGCCGCAAAATGATGGAGGCGAAAAACGTCGATGCAACCATCGTCGGCTTCCTCGGTAACATTCTTTATGCCGCCTTGATGGTTATTGTGATCCTGATGGCGGGTGACCGGCTCGGCATCGAGACCACTAGTGTCATTGCCGTTCTTGGTGCTGCCACCTTGGCCATCGGTTTGGCCCTGCAGGGCTCTCTGGCGAACTTCGCTGCTGGTGTCATGATGATCATTTTCCGCCATTTCCGCGTGGGCGACTTTATCCAAGCTGCTGGAATCATGGGTATCGTTGAAGAGATCAACATCTTTGACACCAAGCTCCGCACTCCGGACAATAAGGCCATCATCGTGCCCAACGGTAATATCCTGAATGGCCCGATTACCAATTTCTCCGCCAAGGAAACCCGTCGCATGGACCTGGTGGTTGGTGTCAGCTACGACGACGACGTGCGCAAGGTCAAGGAAGTGCTCACTGATATCGTGAAGAGCGACCCGGACATCCTCGAAGACCCGGCCCCGACCATCGGCATTCTCGAAATGGCCGACAGCTCGATCAATTTCTGCGTTCGCCCCTGGGTGAAGTCCGCTGACTACTGGACGGTTTACTTCCGCATCCACGAGAACATCAAGATTCGCCTGGACGAAGAGGGTATCACCATCCCGTATCCGCAGCGCGATTTACACGTGTTCAACATGGACAAGGAAAAGAAGTAGGCAAACGCCTTGGGCCATGTCCGCCAATCTCCCCCTTGAACAAGTTTCCTTCCGCACAATGCGGCGGGAGGAGCTGGACATCGCGGTTGAATGGGCTGCGGGCGAAGGATGGAACCCTGGCCATAGTGATGCGGATATTTTCTGGGCGACGGAC
>JBNNDZ010000484.1:0-4013 GCA_050285865.1 Puniceicoccales bacterium | reverse complement strand
ATGCGCCAGAGCCCTTCGCCGGGAACGAAGATGAAGATCTGGCCATCGGCATAGGCGATTGTCGAACCGTTGACTGCCTTACGATATTCGATCGGCAAAATGCTCTCGGCGCTGCGGTCATCGTTTTCAAAAAGTACGATGTCACCCGTGTTGGCGTCCAGCTTGCGCACCATCGCTTTCTGCGTCCACGACTCGCGCGACAACAGGTAAACGTAGTCGTCGTCCATCGTGACATCCAGGCTCTCAGTGACCTCGATCCATTTGATGTTTTCTCCGGCGTCTTTGCGCAGGACTCCTGCCGTGCCTTCGGTACCGGTGAAGCCAAAGATGGTTACATCGCCGCGGGTGGTGACGGAAGTCGGATGCCCGTGGTTACTACCCCAACTGAGGAAGCCGTTTTCCGTGCGCCATGGTGGCGTGGCTGAATTGTAAACGGCATTGATCAGCTCCAGGGTGATCGGTTCGTGGTCGACGATGGTCGCAGTGTATTCACCTGCCGGAACAGGGTTGCCGCTGTCGTCGAGGCCGTCCCAGTAGTCGACGTTTTCACCGGCGGGACGGGGGAATTCACCGAACAGGTTTCGCACGCGCACGCCCTCTGCGTTGTCGATGGCAATGGTGACTTCGCGCTCGCTGGGCAAGGTGTAGCGAATCGGCATTGAGCCGAACGTTTCGATGTTCTCGAACTCACGCAGACGCTCGGTCTGGAGTTCCTTTTGCTGCTCGGTGATGTCGAGATCTCCCTGTTCGCTGATGACCACCTCGCCCCAGCCGGTGAGCGCGCGGAAGAAGAAAATGCGGTTGACCGAGTCGTTGCGAAGATTGTCGGCGAGGCGGTGCTCGACCGTGTCACCTTCGGGATTTCCCCAGATCGCTTCGAGGCCGAGGACAAATGTTTCGCCGGGTTTTAGTGGCTGGCCGGAGTTTCGCACGTAGCTCCACGGCCAGAAAGCTTCCAGATTGTATCCGCGTCCGTCTTCCCATTCTGCAAAGGCAATACCGCCGCCGTGCTCGTCCATCGTGACACCGTATTTCTCCACGAGGTCTTCGCGATAGGGGCCGGTGCTGTCATAGGGTGGCTTCTTTTTCAGGCCGCCATGATGGACGATCATGTAAGGGCGGTCCTCCTCGGACGAGTAGAAACCGTTGATGTGCATTTGGCGCTGGTCGTCGGTTTCGTAGTCGAAGATCACACGGCCCTGAAAGGCGTCCGCTTGCCAGCTTTGATGAAAGTCCTCGCCGCGGGTATCGTTTTTCATCGGGGTATCGTCGCGGTAGCGTATCAGCAAATACACGCCTTGGTCGTCATACATGACGTGCGTCCAGGTGGAGTATTTATCGACGAGGGTGGGGTCGTTGTAGCTCCAGATTCCGGCGGAGAGATCCCAGTCTTCGGATTGCCCGTCAATGATGACCTTACCCGGGGCGGGCACAGCCATGATCTGGCGATTGTTCGAGGTTGGGCTTTCAGCACCGGCGGAAAAAACGGAGGTGGGCAGCGCCAGCGGCGCTGCGCACAAGGCAAGGAGTAGGCGGGTGTTCATGTTCGAATTGGGTCGTTGCTGAATTACAAATTGGGCTGATTGGAAAATTGCAGTGGCCAGATTTTTACGGGATCGCCCTGCAGAACGAGTCCGAGCCGGAACGGCGTGTAGCCAATATTGTAGGCGCGAAAAAACACTTCGTTCCAGCCGGGTTGCAGAGTAACCGGAACCGTGGCGCTTTTGCGGGTATAAACAGGCGGCTTGTCCGCGTAGTCACGGTTGGGATTGCCGTCGAAGATAAGCTCGTCATTAAGGAACCAGCGAACAAAGGTCATCTTGTGCCCTTGGAGCTCGAAATTGATTTCCGTGGTTTCCGGCGCGTAGATCCAGGTAGCGCCATACCACACTTGTGCACTGCGGCCAACGGTGACGCGGGAGTCCATCAACTCGACTTCCGCCGGTTCCCAACGGATGCTGGCCGGCGTGCGCCAGTAACCCTTCACTAATTCACCGCCGTAGGTGGCATCCAGATTAACGTCAGCATTGTCGAGGGGATAGCTTGCGGCCTCGAAGAACTTCTTCACCGGCTCTTTATGTTGCGGGTTGTCCTTAAACTGCTCGGCACCGGGCCCACCGAATGGGCCGATAATTTGCCAGTTGCGGACTATGTATCCGTCGTCGAAACCGATGAATTTTGCCGGTGCCCAGGACCCCGGGTAAAGGCGGGCTTCACTGGGCTCATCGTAAGTTTCAATATTGGCTGAGCCGTCGGCATTGGCCCACCAGAACTTGTTGTGACCACCGAGATTGGCGGAGTAGTTCACCATCGTGCGGTAACCCCCGCTGAATGGCTCGGGAATGGCTGGGATTGCACTGCGAGGAATTTTTGCCGCGATAACGTAGCCTTTGCCGTCGTCGTCAATGGTGGCCCCAAGCTCGGCACCATGAATCTCGCCCACATGCGCAAAGCTGACTTCGCCCACGGGTGTTCGGTAGGTTTGCGGCGTGGCGTTGGGGTGGCTGAGTGTGGGATACATACCGACGATGACCGGGCGCGGCTGGTCGTTGTCTTCGAACAAACCAAAGACAAATCGCACATCACCGGGGCGTCCACCCGGTGAGTCATCCGTCGGCGCATTAGGATCACCCTGAATGTAAAAACTGACGGTATCCGTTTCCTGGTCGTGGGTGAAAATTCGCTCCAAAGGTGGCGTTGATTTGAGTTCAAATTCGCCACCCACGCGAACATGCCAACGCAAGTAGAGGCTCTCGGTGTCGTAGAGGCCATGCACGGTCACCTGCTGATCCTCGCTGGTCCCATAAATGACCGGGGCGACATCTTCCCAGCCGCGCATTGAGCCGTCCAGGGCGGCACCACCCACGGCCGGGGCAAAGCTTGCGACCTTGGCCTTGCCCGCACCACCCCGCACGGTGACGGCCATCGGGAGCGGGTCGGCGATCTCGCTGGCTTTGATGCTGACGGTGCTTGGCAGCGTCTCAATCGGGTGAACGGGATTGTAATCGAGCGACCAATTTTCCATCTCGAACAGAAGCGGCGTATACTTTCCGGCGGCGTAGTAAATTTTGCCGTTCTCAGGATTCGCATACATGCTGCCCGCGAAGAACTCGCCGGGTTGCTTGTAAACGCCGACCTCTTTGTTGATTTTTTCGGAGGGGAAAATGGTGTCGATGTAAAGTCCATCATCGGTGAACAGATACAATCCGCTGCGCGACTGATCGATGACGGTCAGGATACCATTCATCGGTTTGAATAAACGGCTGCCGCCGATGATGTCTCCCTTGGGCCGTTCAGGCTGCATGAGGTTGGAGCGGCCCACGCGCCACTGGATTTCGTGGCCTCCGTTGCCATCGGGCACATAGCGGGAGATCTTGTATTGCGCACCGAAGTTTGCCGTGAAGTTTTTTCCGCCGCGGGCGTGAACGTAGTAGCCATCTTCAACGGAGCCATCGGCCATCATCCAGTCGCTGTTGAAGGTTTCGGTCATCTCGTTTCCGCCGTACAGCGCACTGGCATTGCCGTTTTCACGAGCATCAAAAATCGGATCAGTAACGACTTTCTCAAACGCCGTGTAGACCGGGTTGCCGTGTTCGTCAAAGTGATCGACGGGCAAGCGCCAGACGCTCTTGCCGTGCTGCGCGGGAGATATATAGGACAAATCTTCCAGGAAGCGCTGGCCGTGATAGGTAAGAATCGAGCCATCGACCTCGTTGGCGAGGCGGATTTCCGATTCGTCAATTTCGCCATTCCCGTTGGCGTCGTTCCAGAGTTGATATGTCTTGTCTGCGGACAGAATTCCGGCGGACTTCACGAAACGCTGGGTGTCCTCATCAAGGCGATACACCATACCTTTACGGCCACCGGCAAGGTAAAGCGTGTCGTTGTTCGCACGCACGGCGACGGGTTTATCGTGGTATCCATGTTGTCCAGCTTTTTCCTCGGGCCAGACGGCATAGACGGTCCACTTACACGTTTCGTAGTCCACGCGAAAGCGCGTCAGCCAGTCGCCT
>JBNNDZ010000483.1:0-6630 GCA_050285865.1 Puniceicoccales bacterium | reverse complement strand
GGTGACGACGACGCCGCGTGAGCCGGGCTCGGGGAGTCCGCCGCCGCGGGATTCATCGACTGAGCGTCCACCGCCGGCGAGGACGGGGGATGGGTCGCCGACTTCCGCGCCCAGAATGATGGATTTATACAGCCAGGTCTTGGGCAGGAATTTCAATGCGAGGAAGATGCCGATGCCGGTGATGACAAAGCCCAGGGCGAGTTGGCCGACGGGTTTATAGAACAGCATCGGGGTGATCTCGAAGCCTTCGGATCCTTCGGGCCAGATGTCCGCCATGGCCCAGAGCAGCGAGCCAAATACGAGCGCCGCGCCAAGCATGCCCGCGAGCAGGGTCCCGGGCACGAGGAAAATTTCCACGCCAATTAGCATTACGCCGATAATGAATAAAATGACCGGCTCGTTGCCCGCCATGCCTGCAAAGTAGTTACTTGCGAAGACCAGCAGTAGCAGGCAGATGCCGCCCATGCCAATAAGGCCAAAGCTCGGCGTTTTCATTTCGATAAAGAGCAGCAGCATGCCGATGCCGAGCAGGGCGGGCGCGAAAGTCTTAAACCATTTGGCAAATTCCTCGCTCCAACTTACCTCGAACTCGCGGATTTGGTAATTCCCCGCACCAAGCTTTTGGTTGAGCAAATCTTCGATGCTTTCCGCGATTCCTTGGGCGAGCAGGGGTTGGGGCGGATTGCCATATTGCGCGGTGGCCTCGTCGGCGGTGAGCGAAAGAAGCTCGTCCTTTTCCTTGATGACCTGGCCGTCGATTTCGAGTTCGTAACCGGCATCCATCATGGCGCGCTGCACATCGGCCCGGTAGCGGTATTCCTTGGAGAGCACCCGGACCTTGGCGCGGAGGTAGCTGTCGATTTTTTGCTTCATCGACTCATCGACCTCCTGACCACCGCCGGAAACTACGGCTGCCGCGCCCATGATGCCACTGGGCGAAAACCAAATATCGTCAGTCGCAATCGAAATGTAGGATCCGGCCGAGATGGCCTCGTCATTAACAAAGGTGATGGTGTCGCCCGCAAATTTGTCCAGCGCCTCCATCATTTCGAGGGTTACGTTCAGCGCGCCGCCGGGAGTATCCATGTCGAGCAGGACGATTTCCACGTCGTTCTTGATGGCTTCTTTCAGGGCACGGCGGAGGATATAAAGCTGTGGGCTGGTGATGGCTCCTTCGATTGGCACCACATAGACGTCCCACCCGCCCTCGGGAGTTTCGGGAATGACGCGGTCGGGCGCATGCGGGGAGGGATCGGCAACCGGCTGTGCGGTGTCAGGATCGGGTAGGGACTCGGCGACGGGCGCTTCGGCTGTGGGTAGTGCCGTTGCAGGCTCTTCTGCCTCGGTGGCTTCCGCCACGGGGGCGGTTTCTTCGTCCGGCTCAGCCCCCAATGGCAAGGCCGCCAAGGCGATAAATAATGCGCCAAGCGCTGCAAGCCATGAGGTTTTCCGTTTCATGATGTTGTCCAGTATTTTACGATTAGACTAAATGCCGAGACAATTACAATGCGCGTGTCGATTTGGAATCGTGGGCAAGGGCGCTTTTTTTAACCAGTGATGACACCGATAACCACTGATCGTGCATATCGCCATTTGGGACAGGCACTAGTGAAGGAAAGAAAGCATACCTCTTCGTTGCCTTCTGTGAAATGCCACGTCACGCACAATCAGTGTTCATTAGTGTCATCTGTGGCTAAAAAAATGGGCTTTTCCATCATTTGCATTGGCAAGGTTCGGCGGTCTGGCACAAGGTAATTGTTGTATGGACACGATCGAGTTTCAAGGCCACCAGATTCGTAAATGGACCGTCGGCGCATCGACGTTTCTTGCCTACCCGGAAGCGGGCGCACGGCTGATGAATTGGCACCTGCAGATGGCTGACGGCTCGTACCGCGATGTGATCCATTGGCCGGAAGATGCCGACTTGAACAACATCGCCAAGGTTCGCGGTGGAAATCCGGTCCTATTTCCTTTTGCGGCGCGCACCTTTTGCGACGGTGAAATTGAATATTGGAAGCACGATGGCCAGAAGCTGCCGATGAAGACGCACGGCTACGCGCGTCAGGGCCGTTTCGCAATCGAATCTATTTTCGACAAGGGTTTCCTGGCGAAATTCATTCCCAGCGACGAATGCCGCGAGGCGTATCCTTTCGATTACGAATTCTCCGTCCGCTACCGTTTCGAGGAACTGGCGTTTTACGTCGATTATGAACTGAAGAACCTTGGTTCGAAGCCGCTTCCCTGGGCAGCCGGGCATCACTTTTACTTTTCGCTCCCCTGGCATGACGACCTTTCGCGCCGCGATTATATCGTCACGACCTCGGCCAAGAAAGCATTCCGCCAAAGCGATTCGGGCAAGTTGGAGCCAGTCAAGGATTTCCCGGACCCGGCCGATTTCGGCAATCCGGACATCAACGACCTCATCCGCGCCAAGCTCAAGACGGGCGAAGTGCGCTTTGGTCCGCGCGGTGGCGAGGAGGATATCGTAATTAAAATCGGCGATGGCACGCGTCCCAGTCAGTGGACAACGGTAGTCACCTGGACGATGGAGGACGACAGCCCATTCTATTGCGTGGAGCCATGGATGGCCCCGCCTAATGCTTGGGAAAATAACTCCGGCCTGCACCACGTCGATCCGGGCAAGAGCGAGGTGTTCACCGTCAAGGTGGCACTGGGCTAGGCTTTATCTTGGGCTATAGGCTCGGTTCCCTCCTGGATGGGCTCATTCGCTCTGTTCATCTCAAGCTGACTTTGCTCACGCACGCATCGATATAAAATGACGATTCCCATCGTTTCAGATTAGTTGGCCCCTTGCGGTCGCCCCGTAGCCCTGGCTACGGCCTGTGTTAGATTTGTGTTACGGTGGAGGTTGGCGCTTGTCAGGTGCGTCGGGTTGACCTTGCGTCTCTGCTCGTGAAAACCGGGCGTTTCCCTTACGAGGCGACACGACCATAAACGACGAATACCAGCTGCCGTGTCTTCCAATACACCACCACTCCAGCCCGATCCGGGCCAGCCGCAACAGGCCAAGTCTGTTCAGGACTACATTGATGAACGTCCCGTGTGGGCGGACGGAACCGGGACTCCGACGACGCCGATGACCGTGATGCAGTGGCGCATTTGGATGCTGGCCACTGCGGGTAAATTTTTTGAAGGCATGGTTGTCTTCATGACGGGCGTTGCCTTGCCGCTGATTTCGGTGGAATTCGGGCTGAAGGCATCGGACAAGGGATTTGTCACCGCGGCGAGCCTGGCGGGTATCCTGGTGGGGGCATCGGCCCTGGGCGGCATGGCCGACTATTTTGGCCGGAAGAAAATGTTCATCGCCGAGATGATCATTTTTACGGTGTTCCTGATTGCGCTGTCGATGGCCCCGAACTTCATCATGCTGGTGATTTTCCTGTTCGGTGTGGGCTTGGCGCTGGGGTGTGACTACCCAACCGCGCACTTAGTCATTTCGGAGAGTATTCCCACCAGTGTGCGGGGGCGGTTGGTCCTGGGGGCGTTCGCCTTTCAGGCGATTGGTGCGCTGGCTGGCACGGTGATTGGATTTATCATCTTAAAAGAAGACCCGGCTCAGGATGCCTGGCGCTGGATGTATGCCACCGCCATTATCCCGGCCATTCTGGTGATCATTGGCCGATTCTTTATTACCGACAGTGCGCACTGGTTGGTTTCGCGGGGTCGCATCGATGACGCGGAATACGAAACGCACCGCCTGCTGAAGCGTCACCCGCAGTATCCGAAGGCGATCAAGCTCCAGGACCCACACAAGGGCAAGGCAAAGAAGCCCAAGGCGCACTACGGCATGCTCTTTAATAAAGACAATCGGCGTGCGACAATCCTCGCCTCTGTTCCTTGGTTCCTTCAGGACCTCGGCACTTACGGGATTGGTATTTTCACACCAACCATCTTGGCAGCCATCATCGGTGCCAAGGCGACGGAAACCTCCCTGCAGGACATTATTCATAACGACATGCTGGCGGCTCAGGGCTCGGCGGTGATGGATGTCCTTTTCGTGGTCGGCATTATTTTCGCGATCCTGCTCGTGGACAAGGTGGGCCGCATTAAATTGCAAATCCTTGGTTTTGTCGGCTGTGCGATTGGTTTGCTGCTCGCCGCGCTTTCAATGAAGTCGGACGGTAGCAACAACATGATACTGCTCTTTAGCGGATTCATGCTGTTCTTCTTCATGACGAATCTTGGGCCCAATGCGATGACCTACCTGATTGCGGGTGAAGTCTTCCCAACACATGTGCGTGGCATGGGGGCGGGCTTCGCAGCCTCGTTTGCGAAAATTGGTGCGGTGCTCACGGCGTTTCTTTTCCCGATTTTGCTTGATTCGATTGGAACCGCAGCACTGCTTTATGGCTTGGTGGGTGCCTTTGTACTTGGGGCGATCGTGACACTCATCTTCGCGATTGAAACGAAGGGCCTGAAGATGGACGCCATTGGCAAAGCACAAACGGAGGAAGAAATTGACGCAGAACGCGAAGCCGACGCCGACCTGGCGTAGGCTTGTGTTGTCGAGCGTGTGCAGTTGCGATTTACAACTGCGCTACTTCACGAACAGTGCCGTGCCGATGGGGGCTTTGAGGGCCTTAGGGCCAGTGGCAGATTCGGCCGCGGCATCGACGAATTGGAAGTCCAGGAGTTCCAGTCGCTCGCGCAGCGCCTTGCCTGGCATTTCGGGCTCGTGCCATTCGATGAGAATCCGCTGAGCGCGTTCGGCGAGCCACGGGGCCCAGTGTTCGAGGAGCACCGCTTCCGCGCCTTCGATGTCGATTTTTACCAGGTCGATGGGACCGTCGCCGAGCTTCGCACTGAGCGATTCCAGATCGGCCACCGGGCGGGTGACCTTTCTTCCGCGTGAGCCCAGCGAGCTCAGGCGGGATTTGTGCGAGGTTTTGCCTTCAAAGAAGTCGATAGTCGCCTGACCTTTAGGCCCGACGGCCGCTTCGATGAGTTCCATTCGGGATGCTGGTTCACTGCGGCGAATCGCCTCGCGGGCGGCCGCAAGGGCCTCGGAATTGGCGTCGATGAGGACCGCGTGGCGTGGACTTGGCCACTGGTTTTCCCGCGCCAACATTTCCAGGCGCAGGCTGAACATTCCGCAGTTACAGCCGAGGTCCATCCAATTTGCAACGGGGCCTATCTGCTCGAGGAAACGGTCGTATTCGCGCGCAATAAATATCTCCCGCAGGATAAGGAAGTCGCCGCGGTTACGCAGGACGACGGTGCAGCCCGGACCGAGCTTCAAATCGAGGTTTGCCCAGGGGAAAAAGCGCCATGCCAGGGAGCGTTTCAGGTCGTCGAGTGCCTTCATGAAACGCAATCCAGTATGCACTTCGCAGGGCAAACGCAAGGCGCGGTTGCTGTGAGTTTCGTGCTGCGATTTGATTCATGGCTTGTCAGTTTGCTGGCGCGGCTCTGTAATTTTGCGATGAAATTGATGTCGGTAGGTGTTGCCTTGGCGGTGCTGTTAGTCGCACCCTTGGCCGGAATGTCTGAGGTGATTGAGCGAGTCGAAACGGACGCCCCCCTGGTGGCGTTGACCTTTGATGATGGCCCCAATGGCGAGGTCATGGAGCAGATGTTGGAGACCCTCGCGGAGCAGGACGCACGCGCGACGTTCTTTGTCCTCGGTAAAAACGTTCTGGCGGAGCCCGATTTGGCCCGCAAGACCTTGGCCCGGGGGCATGAACTGGCAAACCATTCCAAGACGCACCCCCACCTGCCTAAATTGTCCCGCGCGGAAATGGTGGCAGAAATCGACGAGACGCAGCGCATTATCGAGGAGACCGTTGGTGTTAAGCCAGTGATTTTCCGCGCGCCATATTTGGACATGGATAGCGAGCTGCTCGGTGTTTTGGCCGAGTATAATTTGCCCGCCGTCAACGCGTCCAAGGGGACGAAAGATTGGGCTAAGGAGACGACGGTTCAGGATATAATTGACCGTTCTCTCGACGGAGTGAAGCCGGGCGATATTATTTTAATGCATTCCTGGTCGGTGAAGACACGGGATGCCTTGCCTGCCGTTTTGGAGGGGCTCAAGGAGCGCGGATTGCGCAGTGTGACGGTTTCAGAGTTGATCGCCTCCGCCAGCCAAAACAATGAGTCGATGGTTGCTGAATGAGTGCAGTTCGACCGACAGTTAAAGTCGCCTTCGTGGATTTTTGGGAGACGTTCGACCCAGCGAACCACTACCTGATGCAGCAACTGCGGAAGGTCGCGAACGTGGAGTTGTCCGACTCGCCTGACTTCGGATTCTATTCGGACGGGCCGGGTGGGGCGCATCAGCAGTTTTACGCGGTGAAGATCTATGTGGCGATCGAGGACCGTGTTCCGAATTTTCGTCAGTGTGACTACGCGTTTACTTTTCGTGAGATGCGGGATGAGCGTCACTTGCGGCTGCCTTTTTATGTTACTGTGGGGCAGGGGGCTGCGCCATTGATCCGGGGCGACGAGGCCGCGGAGGCCAAGTTGCTGGGGCACCGGTCGCGCTTTTGTGCCTTTGTGGTGTCCAATGCCAACCCGCGGCGGACTGCCCGGCGGCTGTCGTTTTTCCACAAGCTCCACGCCGCGCGACATGTGGACTCCGGCGGTAAGGCCCTGAACAACGTCGGTGGG